>NZ_VRMC01000132.1:0-9628 GCF_008369905.1 Pseudonocardia sp. EV170527-09 | reverse complement strand
TCCGCGGGAACTGCGCCAACAGAGCCCGCACCTGCGGCTCGACCGCATCAGCCAGCGAACCCCGCGGGCCCCGTTCCCGCCGCGGTGGGCCCGGCGCCCGCAGCGCCGAACGCACCGTGTTCCGCGCGACTCCCAGCCGGCGGGAGATCTCCTTGATCGGGACACCCTCCGCCCGATGCAGACGACGGATCTCGGACCAGTCCTCCACCGACAACACCCCCTCAGCGTCGCCCAGAAGGGGTCAATCCCAATCCGACGTCAGGGGGTCAGTCTCAGGCCGTCGTCGACATCTGGCGCGTGAGGTCGACGTGCTGCGCCGCCGGGTCGACGCACTCGACCCGCTCGACGGTCGGGTCGAGCGGCTGGAGGAGATGGCGGCGCGGACCGCGGACACGTTGAAGACCGTGATCGGCAGGAAGGCGAAGCCGCCGGCGCCGTCGTGGCTGCTCGCCCCCACCGACCCCGGCGAGGTCGAGGGGCTGGTCGACGAGCTGACCGCCTGGCTCGGTGCGGTGTTCCTGCGCTACCCCGACGGCGCGACCGCGGTGCCGGAGTGCTGGTTGTGGCACCCCGACGTCGTCGAGGAACTGCTGTGGCTGATGTACGCGTGGTTGGCCGCCTACCAGGGCCCCGACGCCTCCGTCAGTGCGGCGGGTGACTGGCACGACCGCCAGCGCCCCGGCGTCGTCGCCCGGGTCCGCAAGAGCGCGGGATCGTGCTCGATCGAGGCCCACCAGACCCGCCCCGGCTGGTCCGCGCCAGGTGGGGCGCCGGTCCCGGTGCCCGGGCTGGAGCACGCGGCCGCGATCACGGGGTGGTGGGCACGCCACCGCGACCAGGCCCCGCCCGAGCCCGCCCCGGCCGCCGCGAGCCCGATCGGCGGTGCCCTCCGATGACCATCACCAGCAGCGGCGGTGCGGGGCGGTGGGGTCGGGCCGCGGTGTGGCTGCCCGGCCTCGCCGTCGCCCTCGGCGCCGCGGTCGCCACGGCGCACGGCCTGTTCGAGGTCGCTGTCGCCGCCCGGGTCCCGGTCGCGGTGGCGTGGATCTACCCGCTGATCACCGACGGCCTCGCCCTGGTCGCCTACACCGCGACCGCCCGGCTGCAGGGCGGCGCAGCCCGCTACGCCTGGAGCGTGGTGATCGTCGCCGCCGGGCTGTCGGGTCTGGCGCAGGCGATGTTCCTGGCCGGGTCCGCCCCGGCACCCGGGGCCCCGCCGGTCGAGGCGGACGCGGTGCTGCGGTTCGGCGTCGGCGCGTGGCCCGCGATCGCCGCCGCCGTCGTCGCACACCTGCTCTACCTCCTCGCCGAAACCCCCACCGACGACACCCCGGCCCGGTCTGACCGAGCCCGGCCCGAGTCCGACGGCGCGGCTGGGCCGGGTGTCCGGGCCACGATCGCCGTCTGGCCGCCGGGCCGGACACCGGTGGAACGTCCGGCCGCGGTGGGACGCGGGACGGGTGTCCCGCCCGCGCTGGACGGGCCGGTCATCCCGGGCCCGCCGCGACCGGTGTCCCATCCGGCCCGACGCCCGGCGGTCCGGCGGGACCGGGCGACGGCGGGTGGGACGGGCCGGTCGGGTGCGGGCGCGCAGGAGCGCGCCCGCACCACCGCCCTCACCCACCGCCAGCGCCACGGCGACCTCCCGACCGTGCGCGAGCTGCAGGAGATGGCCGAGGTCGGCCGGGGCACCGCCGCCCGAGCCCTCCAACAGCTCCGCGACGCCCCCAACCCGGCCGCGAGCGGCCTGCACCTCGTCCCCGGCGAGCCCCAGAACAGGACCCAGCCATGAACCCGAGCAGCCAGACCAGCAGCACCCACATCGAGACGAGCAGCACCAGCAGCGAGAGCGAGCAGAAGACCAGAACCGAGAACGACTACACCGAACAGACCAAGAGCACCCCAAGATCAAGAGACTCACACCGAGGCATCACGATCCGAGGGGGCGGGCCGGCCTTCGGCCGGCCACGCCGCACCCCTGCCCGCTCCGACCGCCGGGCGGCCGCTCCCGAGGGCTCCGGAGCCGCGTCGGTGATCGTTTCGGGGTGGTCGGGGTGCTGAGGATCGCTACCGGCTACTCCCCGGACTACTTGTTGAAGGAGGTCGCGACGGGGCGGGAGAACTACTACACCGGCGCGGTCGCCGAGGGGGAGCCGCCGGGTCGCTGGTGGGGTGCCGGGGCCGAGCAGCTCGGTCTCGCTGGGCTGGTCGATGCCCAGGACATGCGGGCGCTCTATGAGCGGTTCCTTGACCCGCGGGACGGCGGGTTCCGGGATGTGTCCCAGTGGGGCAGCGTCCCGACGTTGGGACACACGGGACGGAAGTATCTGTCCGAGGACGACCTGTATGCGGCGGCGCTGGAACGGGAGCCGGACGCGGCGGCGGAACGCCGCGCGGAGCTGCGTACCGAAGCGGGGAAGGCAGCCCGGCACAACGTCGCGTTCCTGGATGCGACGTTCTCGGTGCAGAAGTCGGTGACGCTGTTGCACACCGCGTTCGAGGCCCGCGAGGTCGCCGCCCGCCAGGCCGGAGACGAGGCCACGGCGGCGGCGTGGGGCGAGTTCCGGCAGGCGGTGGAGGACGCGATCTGGGCGGGCAACAACGCCGCCCTGGCGTACTTGGAGGACAAGGCCGGGTACGCGCGGGTCGGGCATCACGGCGGCGCGGCGGGGCGGTGGGTGGATGCGCACGCGTTCACGGTGGCGTCGTTCTTCCAGCACGACTCCCGTGACCGGGACCCGCAGCTGCACATCCATAACGCGATCCTGAACCGGATCCAGGGCCCGGACGGGGTGTGGCGGACCTTGGACTCCCGGGCGATCCACCGGTGGCGTGCTGGGGCGGGGGCGGTGGGGGAGCGCACCACCGAGGAGCGGCTGGCGGCGACGATCGGGACGTTGGTCGCGACCCGCCCGGACGGTAAGTCCCGGGAGGTTGTCGGCGTGTCTGCGGAGGCGATGTCGCTGGTGTCGAACCGCCGTCATGCGGTGACGGCGAAGGCGGCGGAGTTGATCGAGGCGTTCGAGGCCCGCTACGGCCGGGCCCCGAACGGCGTCGAGCGCGACCGGCTGGCCCAGCAGGCCGCCCTCGCGACGCGGGCGGCGAAGTCGCACGACGGGGAGACCCGCGGGGAGATGCTGGACCGGGTCGCCGCCCGGTTGCAGGCCGACATCGTCGGCGGCCTGGCCGGGATCGCCGACACCGCCCTGGCCGCCCGCCGCGACGGGGTCACCCCGCAGGCGTTCAACCCCCAGGCCGTGATCGAAATCGCGCTCGAGGACGTGTCGTCGCGCAAGTCCGGGTGGACCCGCTCGGACCTGGTGCGCGCGGTCAACGCCGCGCTGCCGGACTACCTCGGGGTCCCCGACGGCGGAGACGTCGCGGTACTGCTGGACCAGCTCACCGACCACGCCCTGGTCTATGCGATCGCGCTGGAGTCCGAGCGACCCGGGTCGGTGCTGCTGCCTGATGACCTGCGCGTGGCGAACGGCGAGTCGGCCTACATCGCGCCGGGTGGGCGGGTGTACTGCACCCCCGAGCAGGTCCGCTCGGAGCGGATCCTGCTCGCCGCCACCCAAGCCCGCGACGGGGCGGCGTTCACCGGTGCGCAGGCGGAACGGTTCCTGCGCACCCTGCGCAGCGAAGGACTCGAACTCGGTGTCGACCAAGCCGCCGCCGTGCGCGGGATCCTCACCTCCGGCGCCCGGGTCGAGACCCTCGTCGGCCCGGCCGGAACCGGGAAGTCCTACGTCGTCGGGAACCTCGCCCGAGCCTGGGCCGACCCCGACCTACGCCCGCCCGGTAGCCCGGGTGGTGGAGCGGGGCAGGTGTTCGGGCTGGCGACCAGCCAACGCGCCACCGAGGTCCTGACCGCCGAGGGCCTGACGGCGTCGAACATCGCCCGCTGGCTCGCCACCCAGGACCGCCTCGCCGCCGCCCCGGCCGAGCACCGGACGGTGGCCGGCGACGAGGCGTGGCGGCTGCGGGAGGGGGACCTGCTGGTGATCGACGAGTCCGGGATGACCGACACCGCCGCGCTTGCCGCGATCCACCAGCGGGCCGACACGGCGGGGGCGAAGCTGCTGCTGGTCGGGGACCACCGCCAGCTCGCCGCGGTCGGCGCCGGCGGCGGCATGGACCTGCTCGCCACCGCCGGGTCCCGCTACGAGCTCACCGACGCCCGCCGGTTCAGCGCCGAGTGGGAACGCGACGCGAGCCTGCGGCTGCGCGAGGGCGACCAGACCGTGCTGCGCACCTACCACCAGCAGGGCCGCCTCCTGGACTCCGGCACCCGCGACGACGCCGAGACCTCGGCAGCGCGGGGCTGGCTGGCTGATCACCTCGCGGGGCGGAGGTCGTTGCTGCTGGTCGACACCAACGAGCAGGCCGCCCGCCTCTCCGCCGAGATTCGGGCTGAGCTGGTCCGCCTCGGCCGCGTCGCTGAGGAGGGGGTGCGGTTGGGGTTCGACGGCACCACCGCGGGGGTCGGGGACCTGGTCGAGGCCCGCCACAACGCCCACCACCTGGCCGGGTTCGAGGGCAACCGGCGCGGGCCGCACAACCGCGACCTCTACCGGGTCACCGCCGTCCGCGACGACGGCAGCCTGGAGGTCACGACCGACACCCACGGCGCCGACCACGGCCCGGCCGTTGGGGCCCGATTCGTGCTTCCAGCGACCTATGTGAGTGAGCACCTGGCCCTCGGCTACGCCGGGACCACACACGCCGGGCAGGGCTCCACCGTCGACACCACTCACACCGTCGTCACCCCCACCACCCGCGCGAACTCCCTCTACGTCGGGATGTCGCGCGGCCGCGATCGCAACACCGGCCACGTCACCACGCGGGTCGCGCCCGACGATCCGGCCGACGGCACGCCCGAGCGGCACGAGCTGCACCGCGACCCCGTCGCCGTCCTCGCCTCAATCCTCGACACCGCCGACCAGGCCCTCGACCGCTCCGCGGTGGCGATCGCGACCGAGTCCGCCGCCGAGGCCGAGAGCGCCCGGACCGCGGCCGAGCTGCTCGCCGACGCAGCCCAGCTCGCCGCCACCGAGCGCACCGCCGCCTCTCTCGACCGGCTCGTGCACGACGGCGCGCTCACCGGAGAGCAGCGGGCCCGGATCGCGGCCGAGGACGGCACCGCCGCCCTGACCCGCGTCCTACGCCGCGCCGAGCTGGCCGGCCTCGACCCGCACGCCGTGCTCACCGAGGCCGTCGAGCGCGGCCCGCTCACCGGGGCGCGCAACGTCAGCAACGTCGTCTACTCCCGCATCCGCGACCAGCACCGCCTCGACCCCGTCGGGGAACGCTGGACCGACTGGATCCCCCGCACCGACAACCCCGAGTGGAGCACCTACCTGCACCGCCTCGCCGAGACCGCCGACCAGCGCGCCGACGACCTTGGCACCGCCGCGGCCGCCGAGCCGCCAGCGTGGGCGGTCGAGGCGTTCGGCGAGGTCCCCGCCGAGCCGTCGGCCCGGCAGCGGTGGTGTGACGACGTCGGCAGGGTCGCCGCTTACCGCGAGGTCCGCGGCCACGACGACCCGACCGACGCGCTCGGCCCGGCGCCGAAGCCCGGCCAGGTCGAGGAGTTCGCCGCGCACCGCGCGGCCTGGCGAGCGCTCGGACGGCCGGAGATCGACCGCGAGCACCTGGAACTGTCCAACGGCCAGCTCCGCATCCGCGTCCGCGCCTACGAACGCGAACTGGCCGCAGCACCCCGCTACGTCACCAACGAGCTCGCCGGAACCCGCCAGGCCGCCGAGACCCAGCGGCAGGACGCCGCGGTCACCCGCGCCGCACTCGACACCACCCCGGACCCGACAGAACGTGCCCGGCTCGCCGAGCGAGCCGCCGGGGCCGAGGCGATGGCGGCGCTGCTGGAGCAGCGGGCCGTGCAGCTCCAGGAGATCGACGACGCCCGCAGCATGTGGCTCGCGCACACCGCACAGACCCGTGTGCAAGCGGAGCTGTCCAAGGCCGAGCTGTCCGCACGCGACGCCGCCGACGACCCGGACGACCGGGTCACCGCTGCAGAGTGGAAGGCCGCCCACGACGCCGCGGTCGCCGACGACGAGCAGTACCGGGAGGTCACCGAGGACGATATCCACGACCAGGCCCCGGACGACCGAGACGCCGCTGCCGTCGAGCAGCGGGATGCCGAGGCGGCGGACAGCCGTCGCGACGACGTCCGCGAGATCGCCGCCGCCCGTCCGGAGCCGGTGGGGGAAGACACGGTGCGGGTGCCCGAGGCGGCCGAGACGACGGACCACCTCGACCACGCCGGCCGCATCCTCGACGAGATCCGCTACCGAGACACTGCCGTGGACGACCAGGAAGACCGGGCAGCCGAACTCGCCCGCTGGCACACCGAGCAGCACAGCGTCGTCGACGACGCCACTGACAGGTTCGACGACGAGCCGGAGCTGGCCGACAGCCGGTGGTGACGGTGGTCGGTGGCGGGGGCTAACCCGCCGCCGACCACCCCTGCACCTCGACCGGTGGCGGGCCCTCGCCCCGCCACGCCCACCTCAGCGTCGCCCGAGTCCCATCGCCCCATCCCGGCGCCCGTGCCGCGCGGCTGGGATACAGCTCCTCGAACCGCTGCGCGGCGAGGTACTCCGCCTCGATCAGCTCCTCATACGCCGACGCCCGAGTGCGGGTCACCGGCGCCTCCGCCGGGTGCGGCCGGCCCCACGGCGGTCGATAGATCGCGCACGCCATCCAGATGCACGTCGCCACCACCGCCGCCGCATACCAGTCCAGAACACCCCGCTCGGACTCCTCCAACGACCGACGCTCCGCCGCCGCCCACACCGCGGCGAACTCGCCGCGGGGCACCCGCAGATTCCCCGCCGGGATCCGTGCTGCCTGCTCAGTAGACGCCGCCATGCGCTTCAGGGTGACAGCAACCACCGACAGTCGGAACTAGCCACACCCGCTGTGTTGCGCGATGTCGGACATGCTGACGACCGTTCGTCGCTTCTGGCTACGCCATTCCACGATCGCACAGCTATGAGGGCTCGACAGCAGCGAGGCTGATCGTAGGTTCTCCGGTATGACTGAGAGTGCATCCCACGCGCCGCTCCGCGATCTGCTGTGTTCAATGCACGGAAGTGAAACCGCAAGCCTGCCGCTAACAATTCTGGTCGGCAGTTCACTGATCCGAGGTGACGCCGTACCGCGTGCACGATGGACATCTGAAATGTGCGCCCAGATTCAAGTCATGGATGTGGGGGCCGCAGAAGGGAGTGGCATCGACGAGGCGAAGACAAGTATTATTGAGAAGATTGAAGAATCGGCGGAAGGTGCAGTGGATGATGGGTCGGTGGCCTATCTCGTAAACGCTGTCGTACCCCCGCTCGTCTCTCTTTCAGGCGACCAGCTCCTGCACCTCGGCTCTGATGCCTGGGCGGTGTCGGTCAATCAGATTGCGGGGTGGACGATCGGGCACGGAGACGCCCCGCCGGATCTAATCGCGTGAGCGGTGTCAGTGAGTTGGAAGTCAACGTTAACAAGGTGAGTCCTGATCGTGCGTCAGGCGTGTGCCGTTGGGGCTTGGCTCGTATTCTGCGGCTTCATCAATCCGATGACGGCTCGCAGAGGCACTCTTGCCGATGCTATTCTCGAAACTTGGCGAATCCTAGATGCCGCGGATCACTGTAGACAGAAAGCGAACTGCACCCTCGACGCGGGTCTTGATGACACGCAGTTCGGTGACCGCGTAGCGGCCGGCGTCGCCGTGGGTCCCCTTGTTGAAGGCGCCAAACAGATTCATCACGTCGTCGATGTCGGCGTCGACGAACTCACCGAGGCTCGGATCGTCGGCTCCGTAGAGATCCAAGAGATATCGGATCTTCGAACGCCGAGCGACGCGACCGTCAGGTGTCCGACCGTCCGGATACTCGGCGACCACAGCGCTGTCCGGGGCTTTGAGGTTGATCATCTCGATGAGGATCTCGCGGGCGCTGGTGCAGAAGTGTCGCGCGGCGTCGGGGTTGTCCGGGCTGATCGAGAACAGCGCCCCTCGCCAGCGCTTGTCCAGGTCGTCGGAGACCGAACTCAGCTCGTCGGTCAGTGCGGTGCCTTCGCGCTCGGGCAGGTCGTCAGACGAGTCGCCGAGCAGGGCGTTGGCGACGTGCGCGCTGTTCGCGGTCTCAATCTCTGCGAGATCGAGGAGCGCCAGTCGGCGCTCGTCCCAGTCCTGGACGCTGGCGCTGTGCTCTACCTCGCGGTAGATGGTGTGCAGCCTGAGCGCGGACGTTCGCGTGACGGTGTACCGGACCGACGTCCGGTGCTGCTGACTACGATTCAGCCGTGCGACCTCCGACTCCAGCCGTCGCCGGTTCGCACGGACCTGCCGGTTGTGGTCGTTGACTGCCTTGGTCGCTTCTCGCTTGAGGCTGTTTTCGATCTTCCGGGTCTGCTTCTGTATCTCGCTCCGGACCTGACGTTCGGCCTTCGCCTGCGCTTGACGCATCTGACTGCGCAGTTGTGACGATGAGATCCGGCGTGGTGCCACAAGAGCCTCCCGATAATCGCGACCGATCTTCTGACGCGTGGCTACAAGACGGCGAGGCCCGGGCCACCCCGGGTGACGGTTCGGACCTCGCACCTGTCGCGGCGTCGAAGACCTCCGCTCCCCAGCTGAGTCACCCGTTGTCGCGTGGCTCGTTCTTCAAGGGTGTTCCTGACCTGACGACATGGCAAACGGATCCGCCATGTCGAACGCTGAGTGAACACCGTTCCGGGGCGAACGAACACGATCGAGCGGTAAGTGGCGGACTTCAGGTGAAGAGGAATGAGCCTTGTCAACCTGATCATGCGCTGGCGATCATGAGGGTCTGAACTGCGGCGATGAGCTTGTCCGCGGTGTTCGGGCTGGAGCGGCTTTTGCGTAGGACCCGCCAGTTCTTCAGCTCGGCGTTGACCCGCTCGCCCGGCCCGCGGCGGCGGGCATGGGCCTTGTTGACGTCCTTCTGGAACCTCGACAGCTTCTGGAACCGGCCGGTGTCTGGATCCTTGCGACGCCGCCGCTGCGGGACCGCCACCGTGGGTCCGGCTCCTTGGCAGGCGGTGTCGGCCGCCGCGGGGATCTCGTGCTCGGCGAGAGCGTCGATGATCCCGTGCTCGCGGGCGGCGCCCATGTCGTGCCGGGCCCCGGGCAACGGCGGGGAGATCCACACCAGCCGGCCGACGGGGTCGGCGATGACCTGCACGTTCACCCCGTGGGCTTTGTGCTTGCCCGAGTAGAACGCGCGGTCGCACCTCTACGCCATGCCGACGCGGTCGATGCGCAGCAGGGTGCCGTCGAGGATGACGAACGCCTTGCGCTTGGCGACCTTGATCGCCTGCTCGAGCGTGGGTGTCTTGGCAGCGAGCAGATCGAGGGCCTCCCGGATGTAGCGGTAGACGGTCGAGGTGCCGAGTTGGACGGACTGATCTAGGTGTGATGTCCAGGGAGGTTGTCCCGTCCGGGGGCGGTGAGTCTGGCTGACAGACGAAGGCCTCCGGTTGTGAAGTGGAGCTGTCTAGGAACCGCTTCACCCACCGGAGGCCTTCGTGTCCCACGCTAACGCCGCCCTGACCCCGCGCGCCCGGCTGCGGCTCGCTCAACTCGTCGTCG
>NZ_VRMC01000131.1:0-9667 GCF_008369905.1 Pseudonocardia sp. EV170527-09 | reverse complement strand
CGACGACGAGTTGAGCGAGCCGCAGCCGGGCGCGCGGGGTCAGGGCGGCGTTAGCGTGGGACACGAAGGCCTCCGGTGGGTGAAGCGGTTCCTAGACAGCTCCACTTCACAACCGGAGGCCTTCGTCTGTCAGCCAGACTCACCGCCCCCGGACGGGACAACCTCCCTGGACATCACAGCTAGCCGGGCCGGTGTCAGCGCCTTGAGCACCTGGATGCCGATGTGGCCGAGCCCGCCCGCACCGATGACGACGCAGGTGTCGCGCGGGCCGAGGCGCCGCGAGGCCTTGGCCGCCGCGTGGTAGGCGGTGAGCCCGGCGTCGGCGAGCGCGGCGACGTCGGCCGGCTGCAGCGACGGGTCGAGCTTGACCACGCTGCGCGCCGAGGTGCGCAGGTACTCGGCGTACCCGCCGTGGGTGTCGATGCCCGGGAACGCCGAGGCGGTGCAGTGCACGTCGTCGCCGGAGCGGCAGGCGCGGCACAGCCCGCAGGTGGCGAGCGGGTGCAGGATGACCCCGTCGCCCTCGCGGACGTGGGTCACCGCGGAGCCGACCGACTCGACCCAGCCCGCGTTCTCGTGGCCGATCGTGTACGGCAGCGCGACCTGCGACTTCTCCGCCCACTGACCTTCGAGGACGTGCAGGTCGGTGCGGCACACGCCCGCCCCGCCGATCCGCACGACGACGTCGAACGGGTCGGCGACCTCCGGCTTCGCGACCTCGGTCAGCTCCACCGGCCGGTGGTAGCCGACGACCTGTACTGCTCTCACGGACGGGTTCCCTTCGTGGTGTCCCCGGAGACGGACTCCGGGTAGCGGGTCTTCAGCAGCCCCCGGCAGAAGTGGGCGTTGCCCTCGATCGAGATCCGCACCGACCGGGCCATCCGCAGCTTCAGCGGGACCTGCTCGGCCGGGTACGGGACGCCGTCGTGCCCGACCAGGACCGGCAGGTGCCCCGCGGTGCCCAGCCCGAGCGTGGCGCGGCGGCGCAGCAACGCGTCGGTGGTCGGGCCCGCGGGCAGGTCGGCCAGGGTGACGCCGTGCAGCGTCTCCGGCGCCCGGTCCGGGTCGCGGCGCAGCAGCCCGGTCAGCGAGCGCTCCATCGCGGCGGCGTGCGCCTTGCGCCGGAAGGTGACCCGCAGCTCGTCGAGGTCGGAGTCGGCCTCGTGGCGGAAGGTGCCCTTGTAGCCGGCGTCGGCGGCCAGCCCGGCGTTGATGAGGTCGGAGTCGTGGTGGTCGTCGAGCTCGACGGTCACCGCGGTCGTCCAGTCCAGCGCCGTCAGCACGTCCTTGGCGTCGGAGCACATCAGGTAGGCGAAGTTCGGCGCGCAGAATGCGGTGGGCAGCCGCAGGTGCACGGTGACCCGGCCGCCGTCGACGTCGAGGGACCGCACGAACTCCAGGTCGGTGATCGGCTCGTCCAGCTCCGGGTCGACGACGGCGTCGAGCGCCCGCCAGGCCTGCTCGGTCCGCGTCGCGTGCGCGGTCAGGGCCGGCGCGCTCACGAGGCCACCGGCACTTCCTGCGGGGTCTCGTCGCGGAGCGCCAGCTCGGCGGGGACCTCGATGTCGTACATCTTCGCGGCGTTGAGGCCCAGGATCTTCTTCTTCTGGGCAGTGGTCAGCGGCGCGTACTCGGACAGCTCCTCGGGGATCTGGAAGTCCACGAAGCGCTCGACCAGCCAGCGCGGGGTCCAGATGGCGTAGTCGCTGGAGAACTGGATGCGGTCCTCGCCCAGCCAGTACAGGAGCTCACCGAGGATCTGGCCGAAGTACTTGGGCCGGGTGTGGATGAACGGCATCGCGACGGCCAGACCGGCGTGCACGTTCGGCTCCTGGGTGGCGATCCAGCAGAAGTCCTCCAGCCGCGGCAGGCCGCAGTGCTCGACGACGAAGTTCAGGTCGGTGAAGTCGGTGGCGACCTTGTCCACGTCGGCGACGTCGAACGCGTCGCGGTCCAGCGGACGGATGGTGGGGCCCTTGTGGATGTGGACGTTGCGGATGCCCAGCTCCTGGGCCGCCTCGAGGTACTTGTAGGACCAGTGGTCGTCGAGCTTCCAGCCGCGGGACTCGCCGTGCCACTCCGCGGTGTAGAGCTTCACGCCCTTGAGCCCGAAGCGCTTCGCGTCCTCGCGCAGCTGCCGCAGGCCCTGCTCACCGTTGCGCGGGTCCCAGTGGTGGTTGTAGGTCAGCTTGTCCGGGTGGGCCTGGGCGAGGGCGAACGCCTCCTCGGTCTGGCCGAACCCGTTGGCGTAGAACTCGCCCAGGTACGCGGGCTGGAAGACGGCGTGGTCGACGTGGCCGTCGGCGAACAGGTCCTTCATCAGCCGCTCGCCGCCCTGGTAGAGGTAGTCCTCGTAGGGCCACACCTCGGACTCCGGGCTGAGGTTGCGGTGATAGTCGTAGAAGCAGTCGATGAACTGCTTGCCGTGGATGTTGCGCTGGTTCTCCGGGCGCGCGTCCCACAGCGCCACGTGGGCGTCCACGATGAAGTAGGACTCACCGTTCTTCGAGTACATCGTCGTCCCTCTCAGGTCGCGGCGAGGTGGTGGGCACCCCGCGACTGCGCGGGCCGGTGGGGTCCCGCGTCGGCACCGAAGGTAGGAACCGGCGGGCGGCGGCGGTGGTGACCGCCGTCTCAACCTGAGACGAGACGGTGTCGCGGCGTCGTCGCAGGTGTGACACCGTCGTGAGCAGCAGGTACGAGGAGGTACGCGCGATGGGGCAGTCCCTGGCTCCGGCCCGCATCTCGGCGTCCTGGGCACGCAGCGAGACCTACGGCGCCCCCACCGAGGTGGTCGACCCGGCGTACACCGGCACCGTCGACGACGAGTCGCTGTTCGCCCGCTGCGGCGGCGAGGTGCTCGCCGGGCTGCACGAGGGACTGCCCGGCGAACCGATCTCGCTGATGCTCACCGACGCCGACGGGATCGTCGTCTCCCGGCTCTGCGACGAGCGCGCCCTGGTCGACGCGCTCGACCGCACCTACCTGGCGCCCGGCTTCGCCTTCGGCGAGCGGGAGGCGGGGACCACCGGACTCGGCCTGGCCCTGGCCGACCGGGTCCCGTCGCTGGTCCGCGGCGACGAGCACTACTGCACCGGGCTCTGGGGCTACACCTGCGCGGCCGCCCCGGTGCTCGACCCCGTCGACGGCTCCCTGCTCGGCAGCATCAACCTCACCACGTGGTCGCAGCGCTCCGACGGGCTGCTGCTCGCGCTCGCCCGCACCGCGGCCGGGCAGACCTCCGCGCTGATGCTGGCCCACGGGCGGGGCGCGACCCCGCGGCCGGCGCCCCGCGGCGAGGTGTTCCGGGTCGCCCCGCAGCCCACCGGCGGCACCGCCGAGCTGGGCCGCAGCTGGACCACCGCGCTGGACGAGGTGCGGGCGGCACTGCGCGACGGCGCCCGGGTCGGGGTCGTCGGCGAGCCCGGTGTGGGGAAGTCCGCGCTGCTCGCGACGGCCCTGCGCACCGTCGCGCCGCGGCACCGGGTGCTGCACGCCCGCCCACCGGCGGCCGAGGACGCGGTGTCCTGGCTGTCGCTGTGGTCCCCGGAGCTGGGCAAGGCCGACACCGCGGTGATCGTGGGCCGGGTGCACGAGCTGCCCGCGCCCGTCGCGACCCGGCTGGCGGCGCTGGTGCGGTCGCTGCCACACGCGGCGCTCAGCGTCACCGCGCGCGACATCGGGACGGTCCCGGAGCCGCTGTCCCGGATGCTCGACGTCGTGGTCGAGCTGCCGCCGCTGCGGCACCGGGCCGAGGACGTCCCGGCACTGGCCGCACACTTCACCCGCGACGGCGTCACCTTCACCGACGCCGCGGCCCGCGCGCTGCGGACCTACAGCTGGCCGGGCAACGTCGAGCAGCTGCGCCGCACGGTCCGCGACGCCGCGGCCCGCAGCAGCGTGGTCGACGTCCGACACCTGCCCCCCGAGCTGCTCGCCACCCGCTCCGGCTCGCTCACCCGGATCGAGTCGCTGGAACGCGACGAGCTGGTCCGCTGCCTCACCGAGCACGGCATGAGCGTCACCCGGGCCGCGGAGACGCTGGGGATCAGCCGGGCGACGGCGTACCGGCGGGTGCAGCGCTACGGGATCGCCACCCCGCGCTGAGCGGCCGCGGCATCACCGGTGTCATCATCCGAACGGGTGACGCGCTCACCGGACCGGTGCTACCGGTGGCCGTGCTCACGGCCGCCGCGGGTCCTTCGGACCTGCCGATCCCGGCCGGCGGTGGGACCATCGATGTGCCGAGCAACGACGCCCCGGGAGACCCGGCGGCCGGCCCGGCCACGGGACTCGACACCGCCACCCGACGACGCCGTCACGCCCGGTGACGAGGAGCCCACGTCGCGCGACGGCGGCGGGGCGCCCGCCGCCCGGTGCGGCAGACAGGGCACCATTCGGTGGAGGACCTGATGGGAGGCGTTCGTGTTCGGACTCACGGACACCGTGGCCGCACTGCTGGCCGCGATCCCTGCTGCGCCCGTTCGGTCGCTCCTCGTGATCGGGGTCGGGGCCTTCCTCGAGGGTCCGATCGTCACCGTCGCCGCGGCCGCGCTCGCCGGGGCCGGGCAGCTCCCCTGGTGGGGCGTGTGGCTGGCCGCGCTCGTCGCCGACGTCGTCGGGGACACGGCGCTCTACGCGCTCGGCCGCAACGGCGACCGGCCGGCCGTCGCCCGGGTACTGAACCGGCTGGGCCTGACCGAGGAGCGTCGCGAGGTCCTGACCCGCGAGGTCCACACGCACCTGCCGAGGATCGTCATCGGCGCCAAGCTCGTCGACATCGGCGCGATCCCGGCCTACCTGGCCGCCGGGCTGTCCAAGGTCGGCTACCGCCGCTTCCTGGCCTGGATCGTCCCCACCACCGCGGTGCGCGCCGCGGTGCTCGTCGGGATCGGCTACGCGGCCGGGGACAGGCTCGCCACCGACCTGGAGTCGCGGCCCTGGCTGCTCGTCGTCGGCGGGATCGCCGTCGGGCTGTCCCTGGTGCTCGGGCGCACCGCGATCGTGCGGGCCACCGGCTCGCGACGCCGCGCCGACGCCCGGTCCTGACCGGGTCGCCCCCCTCGCGCCGAACGTCCCCGCCGTCCCGGGCCGCCTCCGGCGTGTCACCGCGCCTCGGGGGCCCGCGGCGAGCACCGTCCGGGACGGACGAGGAGCAGGATCATGGTCATGAGCGACCCGTCGGCCGACCCGCACCGGCACGCCCTGGACGCCATCCGCCGCGAGCTCGACCGGCTCGGCGACGGCGGGCGTCGCGTCGTGCCCGCCTGGAAGCGGGTCACCCCTGGCGAACACCGGTGGCCCGCCGCGGTGGCGATCGTCGTCGCGATCGGGCTGCAGCTGCTGCTGCCCGACCAGCTCACCCTGGTGTCGCGGTGGTTGCTGCCGTCGCTGGAACTGGTGGTGCTGGTCGTGCTCGCGGTGACCGGTCCGGCCCGGATGGACCGCGAGTCGGCGCTGCTGCGCGGCCTCGGGCTGACCCTGGTCGGGCTGCTGAGCGTGGCGAACGCGGTGTCGGCGGGGCTGCTGGTCACCGCGATCCTCGACGGCACCTCCGGCGGCTCCGCCGCGCCCCTGCTGGCCAGCGGGGCGGCGATCTGGTTGACCAACATCATCGCGTTCGCGGTCTGGTACTGGCAGCTCGACCGCGGCGGGCCGGCGGCGCGGGCGCACGGCCGTCGTCCCACCGCGGACTTCCTGTTCGTGCAGATGCAGAGCACCGACCCGCACGACGCCGACTGGGAACCCCGCTTCGCCGACTACCTGTACCTGTCGTTCACCAACGCCACCGCGTTCAGCCCGACCGACGTGATGCCGTTGAGCCGGTGGGCGAAGATGCTGATGCTCGTGCAGGCGCTGGTGTCACTGGTGACGATCGCGCTCGTCGTGTCCCGGGCCGTGAACGTCCTCGGCGGCTGAGACCCGGCGGGCTCAGCCACCCAGGAGGGACCGCAGCACCCCCGGTGCGTCCGACGGACCGGCGACCGGCGCCCACCGCGCGTTGCTGCGCGCGGCCAGCTCGGCCGCCTGCTCGTGGTCGGACTCCGGGGCCAGGATGAGCAGCTCCGGGACACCCCGCGCCGCCGGGACCGGGTCGTGGTCGTCGGTGGCCCGGCAGTCCGACAGCAGCACCACGATCCGCCGCTCCGCCCGCGTCCGTTCCAGCTGCGCGGTGGCCGCGCGCAACGCACCGGACAGGGCGGTCACCCCGTGCCCGCGCAGGCCCAGCACCCGGTCGACGACCGCCGATGTCGGACGGGTGGAGGCGATGTCGCGCAGCACCTGGGTCTCGGCCGCGAACGACAGCACCGCGTGGTCGCCGGGTGCCCGGAACGCGCAGGCCGCGGCGGTCAGCGCCGCCGCGGCGAGCCGTTCCCCGCCCATCGACCCGGACGCGTCCACGAGCAGGCACAGCGCGAGCTCCGGCCGTGCCCAGGTGCGTGCGGTCAGCTCGTCGAGGCCGACCGGGCGCCGCGCCGCGCGGGCCTCGGCCACCGCGCCGAGCGAGGCGTCCAGGTCCAGGTCGCCGCCGCGGTCGGCCGGGACCACCCGCAGCCTGCCGATCCCGCGCCGGGAGACCCGGCCGGACCGGCCGATCTCCAGCACGACCCGGCCGGCGAGCCTGCGGGCCGCCGCCCGCAGCTTCTCGTCGGTGGCCCTGCCCATGTCGATGAGCAGCGTCAGCGTCTCGTCGGGACGCTGTGCCAGGGCGGCATCGAACGCGTCGACGTCGAGCACCCCCACCTCGGGCGAGATCTCGGTGAAACCGGTGTGGCCCGCCAGGGAGCTGCGGGCCACCGTGCGGTCCTCCGGTCGCGCACGGGGCCGCCCCGGGCGGGTGGAGCCGCCCGCGGGCCGGGGACCGCCCGCCGGTGGCGGGCTCAGGCTCCCCCCGACGCATCACCGCCGTCCCGGGCGTCGTCGGCGTCGTCGGCGGGTTCCCGGCCGAACTCGGCCGTGTACAGCTCGCGGACGATGTCCTCGGCGCTGCGGGAGCCGGACTCGGCCAGCCGGATCCGGCCGGACAGCGCCACCAGCGCGGCGTCCAGCCCGGTCCGCCAGTCGGTGATCTCCCGGCCACGTCGTGCCGCCAGTGCCGTGGTGATGCGGACGATGTCGATCGCCCCGCGCACCGAGGAGCCGACGTGCACGTCCGGGTGCTCCCGGGTGCGCCGCACCAGGGAGACGACCTGGGAGCGCCACTGCTCGTCGACCTCGGGGCCGCGCAGCGCGACGACCGCAGTCTCGTCGCCCGCGGTCTGGTATCCCATCGCGATCCGGCAGACCCGGTCGTAGACGGCGGAGGAGATCCGGGCGGTGCCGACGGCGTCGAACGGGTTCATCGCGGCGACCAGCCGGAAGCCCTCGTGCGCGGTGATCCGGCCCAGCCGGGGCACGTGCAGCTCGCCCTCGCTCATCACCGTGATGAGGACGTTGAGGGTCTCCTCCGGGATCCGGTTGATCTCCTCGACGTAGAGCAGGGCACCGGAGCGCAGCGCCTCGGCCAGCGGGCCGTCGACGAAGGTCGCGGGGGTGTAACCGCGCTCCAGCACCTGGGCCGGGTCGAAGTGCCCGACCAGCCGGGCCGGGGTGAGCTCGGCGTTGCCCTCGACGAACACGAACGGCAGCTCGGCCTCCTCGGCCACCGACCGCAGCAGCGTCGTCTTCCCGGTGCCCGGCGGGCCCTCCAGGACGACGTGTGCGCCGGCCTCCAGGGCCGCGACGAGCAGCTCGACCTCCCGGCCGCGGCCGACGACGGGGGTCACCACGGGGGTCACGGCGGGGGTCAGCACGGGGCGGCTGCCTCGGTCTTCACGGGCATGCTCCTCGGCGCTGATGACGTCGGTGTCGTCCTGCATCCTGCCCCACCCGCGGGGGTGTGGCGTCCTCCACCTGGGGACCGTTCGCACTGTTCCACACCCGACGGCACCGTGGCGGCGGAGGCGACACCACCCGCGCCGGGCCGGGCCTCCCGTCGTACGCGGACGGGTGGGGTGCAGGATCGTCCGACATGGACCGACGCGTGCACGCGTTCACCGACGACGCCCTGGGCGACGACGACGCCGTCGCCCTCGCCGGGAGGCTGCGCCGCCGTGAGGTCGCGCCCGCCGAGCTGCACGCGGCCGTCGCCGCGCGTGCCGCCCGGGTCGAGCCGCACCTGCACGGCCTCGCCCTGGACCGCACCGCCGACCCCGTCACCGGCGCTGTCGACGGCCCGCTGGCCGGGGTGCCGACGCTGGTCAAGGACAACGTCGAGGTCCGGGGCTGGCCCGCGGGCCACGGCACCCGGGCGTTCGTCCCGGCCCCCTCGCGGGAGCACGCCGAGGTGACCCGGCAGCTGCTCGCCTGCGGGCTGGACCTGCTGGGTACGACCCGGATGCCGGAGTACGGGCTGAACGCCTCCACCGAGTTCGCCGACGACGAGCCGACCCGCAACCCGTGGGACCCGCGCTTCTCGGCCGGCGCGTCGTCGGGCGGGGCGGCCGCGCTCGTCGCCGCCGGGGTGGTGCCGCTGGCCCACGCCAACGACGGCGGCGGCTCGATCCGCATCCCGGCCGCGGCCTGCGGGCTGGTCGGGCTCAAGCCGTCGCGGGGTCGGCTCGCGCCGAACGCGACCGGTGCCCGGATGCCGATCGACCTCGTCGCCGACGGCGTGGTGTCCCGCTCGGTCCGCGACACCGCGGTGTTCCTGGGCGCCGCCGACCGCGGGCGCCGCAACCCGGCGCTGCCACCGCTGGGCCTGGTCGAGGGCCCCGCCCGGCGACGCCTGCGGGTCGGCCTGCTGCTGGAGTCCCCCACCGGGGCGGCGGTCGACGCCGACACCCGCGAGACCGTCACCGCCGTCGCCCAGCTGCTCGCCAAGCAGGGCCACGAGGTGTCCGAGGCCCACAGCGGGGTGGGGACCCGGTTCGTCGACGACTTCCTCGACTACTGGGGGCTGCTCGCGTTCTCCGTGGTCACCGGCGGGCGGCTGCTGCACGGGCGCACCTTCGACCCGCACCGTCTCGACGGCCTGACCCACGGTCTGGCCGACCACTACCGTCGCGCGCTGGCCCGCACCCCGGTGTTCCTGCACCGGCTGCGCCGGGTCGCGGCGACCCACGCCGAGCTGTTCACCCGGCACGACGTGCTGCTCTCCCCGGTGCTCGCACACACCCCGCCGGAGATCGGGTGGCTCGCGCCGACGGTGCCGATCGAGCAGCTCACCGCCCGGCTGCTGGACTACGTCGCGTTCACCCCGCTCGCCAACGTCGCCGGGGCGCCCGCGGTCGCACTGCCCGCCGGTGCGACGGCGGGCGGGCTGCCGGTGGGGGTGCACCTGCAGACCCCGGTCGGCGACGAGCGGACGCTGCTGGAGCTCGCGTACGCGATCGAGGCCGACCGCCCCGGGCGGCGGATCCAGGACTGATCCGCCGCCGGGACCCCCGCTCAGACGGGGTCTGTAACGAGAACGGTGGTTCCGGCGATGTTGTCAGTAGTGCTCGGCGCCCGGCCAGCGGTCACCGAAAGTGATGGCGAAGGCGTTGAGGACTGGCTTCCAGCGCATCATCCATCGGGTGTGGCCTCGTCCGGTCGGGTCGAGGCTGCGGGTGACGAGGCTGCGGGTGACAAGGTACAGACATTTCATCGCGGCCTGCTCGCTGGGGAAATGCCCTCGCGCTCGGAC
>NZ_VRMC01000130.1:0-9767 GCF_008369905.1 Pseudonocardia sp. EV170527-09 | reverse complement strand
TCCGCGGGAACTGCGCCAACAGAGCCCGCACCTGCGGCTCGACCGCATCAGCCAGCGAACCCCGCGGGCCCCGTTCCCGCCGCGGTGGGCCCGGCGCCCGCAGCGCCGAACGCACCGTGTTCCGCGCGACTCCCAGCCGGCGGGAGATCTCCTTGATCGGGACACCCTCCGCCCGATGCAGACGACGGATCTCGGACCAGTCCTCCACCGACAACACCCCCTCAGCGTCGCCCAGAAGGGGTCAATCCCAATCCGACGTCAGGGGGTCAGTCTCAGGCCGTCGTCGACACCGGTCCCGTCGCACCTACCGTCACGCCGGATCTCGACCCAGGGAGACGGCATGTTGCGCACAGAGCTGATCCGGCCGCTGCACGAGCTGGTCGCCGGACACGCCTCGGAGCGGGGCGACACGGTCGCCTTCGCCGACCGGGTCCGGTCGGTGACCTACGCCGAGCTGCACGTGCGCACGGGCCGGCTCGCCGGGCACCTGGCGGCCCTGCGGCTGCATCCCGGCGACCGGGCGGTGATCCTGCAGGGCAACGCGGTCGAGGTGGTCGAGAGCTATCTGGCGGTGCTGCGCGCGTCCGGCGTCGCGGTGCCCTGCAACCCGGCCGGGTCCGCCGACGAGCTCGCGCACGTCCTCGACGACAGCGGGGCCCGGGTCGTGCTCACCGACCCGGCCCACCTGGAGCAGGTGCTCGGCCTGCTGCCCGGTCGGCCCTCGGTGACGGTGCTCGTGACCGGGGACGGGCCGTTGCCGCGGGGGGTGCACGGCTACGAGCGCCTCGCCCGGACCGAGCCCCCGCAGCCCGCCCGCGACGACCAGGACCTCGACGACGTCGCGTTCATGCTCTACACCTCGGGCACCACCGGCAGTCCCAAGGGCGTGCTGTCCACCCAGCGCAGCTGCCTGTGGTCGGTGGCGGCCTGCTACGCGCCGATCGTCGGGCTGGCCGCGGGGGACCGGGTGCTGTGGCCGCTCCCGCTGCACCACAGCCTCGCCCACGTGCTGTGCGTGGTCGGGGTGACCGCGGTCGGCGCGACGGCCCGGCTGATGGAGGCCTTCGACCCGCACGACGTCCTCGCCGAGCTGCGCGCGGGCTCCTACACCTTCCTGGCCGGGGTCCCCGCGATGTACCACCGGCTCGTCGCCGAGGCCCGCGCCGCGGGCGGGGGGCCGAACAGCCTCACCCGTGCCCTCACCGCGGGCTCCATCTGCCCCGGCCCGCTGCGGACCGCGTTCGAGCAGACCTTCGGGGCCCCGCTGCTCGACGGCTACGGCAGCACGGAGACCTGCGGTCTGATGGCGGTCAACTGGCCGACCGGGGCCACCGTCGACGGGTCCTGCGGACTGCCGGTGCCCGGCGTCGCACTGCGCCTGGTCGGCGACGACGGCCGTGACGTCGACGCCGGCGCGGAGGGTGAGGTGTGGGTCCGCGGACCGAACCTCATGGTCGGCTACCACGGCCGCCCGGACGCGACCGCCGAGGCGATGCCCGGCGGCTGGTACCGGACCGGTGACCTGGGCCGGTTCGACGAGGCCGGGTACCTCACCATCACCGGCCGTACCCGCGAGCTGATCATCCGCAGTGGTGAGAACGTGCACCCCGCCGAGATCGAGGACGTGCTGCTCGGCGTGCCGGGCGTGGCCGACGCCGCCGTCACCGGCCGCCCGCACGAGGTGCAGGGCGAGGTCCCCGTCGCGTTCGTCGTCGCCGGACCCGGTGGTGTCGACCCCGACGCCGCCCTCGCCGCGTGCCGGGAGCGGCTGGCGGCGTTCAAGGTGCCCGAGGAGCTGTTCGAGATCGACCGGGTGCCGCGCACCTCGTCGGGCAAGATCACCCGTCACCTGCTGCTCGACGGCCCGGCCCGGCTGCGCGCCACCGCGGGCGGCCGGTACCGCACGGTGCTGCGGACGTCGTGGACACCGTTGCCGTCCACCCGCACCGGGGTGTGCGAGCTGCCGCGCCGCTGGTCGGCGGCCGGTGGGGCCCCGGCCGACCTGCACGGGATCGCCGGGGTGCTCGACGCGCTCGACGTCGACCGCGACGCCGAGGAACCGGAGATCACCGTGCTGGCCGCCGTCGTGCCCCCGGCGCCTGGTCGTGGCCTTCCCGACGCGGCGTCCGTGGCGGCGGCGACCCGCGACGCCGACGCGCGTTGCCGTGCACTGCTCGCCGGTCCCGGCCGGGTCGTGGCCGTGACCGTCGGCGCGGTCGACCCCGGCGGCGACCCGGGTTCCCCCGACCCGGCGGCCGCCGCAGTGTGGGGCGGGCTGGCCGCGCTGCAGGCCGAGCACCCCGACCGGCTCGTCCTGCTCGACACCGACGGCACGCCCGCCTCGGCCGACGCGCTCGCCCTGGCCGTCGGCACCGACGAGCCGCGGCTGGCGCTGCGCGAGGGGGTCGCCCTGGTCCCGCGGCTGGCCCCGGCCGGCCCGCCCGCCGAGGGCACGGCGGCCCCCGACCCCGACCCGCGAGGCGCGGTCGCCGTCGCCGGGGCACCCGGCCCGCGCACCGCGGCACTGGTCCGCCACCTGGTCCGCGGCCACCGCCTCGGCCAGGTCCTGCTGTGCGGACCCGGCGGGCTCGGTGACCCCGCGATCGCCCGGCTCGCCGGGGAGCTGGACGACCTCGGCGCGGCCTGCGTGGTGCACGACACCGACCCGGCCGACCCCGATGCGCTCGCCGCCGCCCTGGCGTCCGCACCGCGGCCGGTGACCGTGCTGGTGCACGCCGACGGCGAACGGGGTGCCGACCTCGACGCGGTGCTGGCGGGCGCACTGCACTGCGACCGTGCCTCCCGGTCGGCCGCGCGGGCGCCGGCGCTGGTCCTCACCGGGACCGTGCGGGGTGCGCTCGGCTCGGCCGGGTGCGGCGCGGAGTCGGCGGCCGCGGCGTTCCTGTCCGCGCTCGCCGCGGCCCGGGTCCGCGACGGTCTCGCCGGTTGCGTCCTGGCCTGGGGCGACCCGGAACCGGAGCTGCCGCCGGCGGCCGGGGTGGGCGCCGTCGCGCTCGAGGAGGTCGCCGCCGCGGCCGACGTGGCGTTGCCCGCCCGCGCCGACGCCGTCGTCGTCCGGCTGGAGGCGACCGGAACGGGAACACCCGGGCCGGTCCCGGTGCTGTTGCGCGGCCTGCTCGAGACCGTCGCGGCCGCGGGCCCCTCGGACCCGGTGCGCGACGCCCTGCGCGCACGGGTGGAGCCGCTGGACGAGGCCGGGCGCACCGCGGCGTTCACCGCGATCGTGCGCACGGCGCTGGCCGAGACGCTGGGCGTCGACGTGCCGGAGTCACGGGACGGGCGCGCGTTCCGCGAGGCCGGCCTGAACTCGGTGGGTGCGGTGCAGCTGCGCAACCGGCTGGCCGCGGCCACCGGGCTGGAGCTGTCCGCGGCGGTCGCCTTCGACCACCCGACCCCGGCGGCGCTGGCCGCGTTCCTGCGGGCCGGGGTCCTGGGCGAGACAGCGCCGTCACGGCGTGCGCTCCCGGCGCGGCCGCCGTCGGACGACGACCCGGTGGTGCTGGTCGGGACGGCCTGCCGGTACCCGGGCGGGATCGCCTCGCCGGAGGACCTGTGGCGGGTCCTCGACGCCGGCGGGCACGTGATGGGCCCGTTCCCGGACGACCGGGGCTGGGACCTGGCCGCGCTGGCCGGTGGGGCGAGCGCGACCCGGGAGGGCGGGTTCCTGTCCGGCGCCGCCGACTTCGACGCCGCCTTCTTCGGCATCTCGCCGCGAGAGGCCCTGGCCAGCGATCCCCAGCAGCGGCTGCTCCTCGAGAGCGCCTGGGAGCTGTTCGAACGTGCCGGGATCGCCCCGGACTCGCTGCACGGCACGCGGACCGGTGTGTTCGCCGGGGTGATGTACCACGACTACGGCAGCGGGCACGCCGGTCCGCCGCAGGGCACCGAGGCGCACTGGGGCGTCGCGGAACGGCGGGCAGCGTCGTCTCCGGCCGGATCGCCTACCAGCTCGGGCTGGAGGGGCCGGCGATCACGGTGGACACGGCGTGCTCGTCGTCGCTGGTGGCGCTGCACCTGGCGGCGCAGAGCCTGCGGGCGGGGGAGTGCGACCTGGCCGTCGCGGGCGGCGTCACCGTGATGGCGACGCCGGGCAGCTTCGTCGAGTTCACCCGCCAGGGCGGGCTCGCCCCGGACGGGCGGTGCAAGCCGTTCGCCGAGGCCGCGGACGGCACCGCGTGGTCGGAGGGGGTCGGGCTGTTGCTGCTGGAGCGGCAGTCCGACGCCCGCCGCAACGGTCACGAGGTCCTCGCGGTGCTGCGGGGGTCCGCGGTGAACTCCGACGGCGCGTCCAACGGGCTGACCGCCCCGAACGGGCCGTCCCAGCAGCGGGTGATCGACGCGGCGCTGGCCGCCGCCGGGCTCGGCCCGGACGACGTCGACGTCGTGCAGGCCCACGGCACCGGCACCACGCTGGGGGACCCGATCGAGGCCGAGGCGCTGCGCGCCGCCTACGGCGACCGGTCGGAGGAGCTGCTGCTGGGCTCGGTCAAGGCCAACCTGGGCCACACCCAGGCCGCCGCCGGGGCCGCCGGGGTGATCGCGATGGTGCAGGCCATGCGGCACGGGATCGTGCCCGCGACCCCCGGGGTGGACGCACCGTCGTCCGCCGTGGACTGGGCGGCCGGACCGGTGCGGTTGGTGACCGCCGCCGAGAAGTGGCCGGACCGCGACCGTCCGCGCCGGGCCGCGGTGTCGGCGTTCGGGATCAGCGGGACCAACGCCCACGTCGTGCTGGAGCAGGCCCCCGACAGCGGGACCGACCCGGCACGGGAGCCGGCGGGCACCGAGGCGTGGTTCGTCTCGGCCGCCACCCCCGAGGCGCTCGACGCCCACGTCGGCCGGATCACGGCGGTGTCGGGCGGGCTCCCGCGCGGCGACGTCGCGCACGCGCTGGTGCACGGCCGGTCCCGGTTCGAGCACCGCGCGGTGCTGCTCGCCACCGACTCCGGGGTGCGGGAGGTCGCGCGGGGGCGGGCCGTGCCACGGCGGGTCGCGGTGCTGTTCTCCGGCCAGGGCACCCAGCGTCCGGGGATGGGGCGGGAGCTGTACGGGCGCTTCCCCGCCTTCGCCGAGGCGTTCGACGAGGTGCTGGGCCACCTCCGCCCGGGGCTGCGCGAGATCGTGTGGGGCGACGACGCGGACCGGCTCGCCCGTACCGGCACCGCCCAGCCCGCCCTGTTCGCGTTCCACGTCGCGGCGGCCGCGCTGCTGCGGTCGTGGGGGGTGACACCGGCGCTGACCGGCGGACACTCGATCGGCGCGCTCGCCGCGGCGCATCTGGCCGGGGTGCTGGACCTGGCCTCGGCCGCCCGGCTGGTCACCGCACGCGGCGAGCTGATGGAGGCACTGCCCGGCGGCGGCGCGATGGTCGCGGTGGAGGCGGGCGAGGACGAGGTCGCCGCCCACCTGGGACCCGAGGTGGCGCTGGCCGCGGTGAACGGCCCGTCGGCCGTCGTGCTGTCCGGGGCCGCCGACGCCGTCGACGCGGTCGCGGCGTCGTTCTCCGCCCGCGGCCGCAGGACTGGCCGTTTCCCGGTCTCCCATGCGTTCCACTCGCACCTGATGGAACCGATCAGCGTGCCGCTCCGCGAGGTGCTCGACGGGCTCGACCTGACGCCTGCGCGGATCCCGGTCCTGTCCGACGTGACCGGTACGGTCGTCGACCCGGCGGCGCCCGCCGACCCGGACTACTGGGTCCGGCACGCCCGCGGCACGGTGCGGTTCGCCGGCCTGGTGGCGGCCGCGGCCCAGGCCGGGGTGGACACCGTCGTGGAGCTCGGCCCGGACGCCACGCTGTCCGGTCTGGTGCCCGACGCGCTGCCCGTGCACGGCGACGTGCTGGTCACCCCGCTGTGCCGGGACGGCCGGTCCGAGGTGGACACCGCCCTGACCGCGGCGGCCCGGCTGCACGTCGCGGGCGCCGCGGTGCGCCCCGCGGCGCTGGTGCCGGGGTCCGGGGCGCCGGTGCCGGAGCTGCCGACCTACCCGTTCGACCGTCGCCGGTTCTGGCCCGAACCGCCGGCCGGCCGGGCGGGCGGGGTCCCCGAGGTCCCTGCGCTGTGCGAGGAGTGGGTACCGCTGCAGAACCCGCCGTCGGTCCCGGAGCGGGTCCTGGTGGTCGTCGACGGCGGGCGTCCCGCCGCCGCCCTGACCGCGGTGGGCGCGTCGGTCGGGTTCCTGGACGCGACCGGTCTCGACCGCGCCGCGCTGGCCGCGGCGTTGGCGGACGCCGCGACCGATCCGCCGGACGTCGTGCTGTCGCTGCCCGTCGGGGACACGGCCGAGACAACCGGGAGAGCCGACACGGCCGACACGGACGAGACGGACGACACGGCAGGCGGGGAGGTCCCCGCCTCGCTGCTGCGCCGGGTGACCCTGGCCGGTGCGCTCGCCGACGCCGGGGTGCCCGCCCCGCTGTGGTGTGCGACGACCGGGGCCGTACCGGTGGGGTCCGCGGAAGACACCGCGGTCGCCGACCCGGAGCAGTGCGCCGTCTGGGGATGGGGTCGTTCGGCCGCGCTGGAGGACCGGCCGTCCTGGGGCGGCCTGGTCGACCTGCCCGCCGAGCCCGGCCCGGCGACGGTCGCGGCACTCGCCTCCGTCCTGACCGGCGCGTCCGGCGAGGACCAGGTCGCGATCCGGGACGGTGCCGCCTTCGGCAGGCGGCTGGTCCCCGCTCCGACCGGGGATCGGGCGACTCCGGTGTTCCGGGACACCGTGCTGGTCACCGGCGGCACCGGGGGCTCGGCGCGCACGTCGCCCGGCACGTCGTCCGTCGCGGCGCGGCGCACGTGGTCCTGGCCGGCCGCCGCGGCGAGGCCGCCCCCGGCGTGGCCGCGCTGGTGGCCGAGCTGACCGAGGCCGGGGCCCGGGTCACCGTCGCCGCCTGCGACTGCGCGGATGCCGCGGCGCTGCGGGCCGTCGTCGAGGCCGTACCGGCCGACCTGCCGCTGCGCGCGGTCGTGCACGCGGCCGGGGTCGACACCGGTGACGCCGCCGCCCCGGACCTGACCGCCGGGGGGCTCGCCGAGCTGTTCGGGCCCAAGGTCGGCGGTGCCCGCGCGCTGCGGGAGGTCACCGCCGACGCCCCGCTGGAGGTGGTGGTGCTGTTCTCCTCCGCTGCCGCCACCTGGGGCGGTGCCGGGCAGGCCGGGTACGCGGCCGCGAACGCCCAGCTCGACGGCATGGCCCGGGCCTGGCGGGACACCGGTGTCCCGGTCGTGTCGCTGGCCTGGGGACCGTGGGCCGGGCAGGGTCTCGCGGGCCGCGACGGCGTCGCCGACCGGATGCGCCGTCAGGGTCTGCTGCCGCTGGACCCGCGGGCCGCGATGGCCGCGCTCGACGCCGCGCTCAGCGGTGGGCAGGCCGTGCGCACCGTCGTCGACGTCGACTGGGAGCGGTTCGCCCCCGGGTTCACCGCGGTCCGCCCGAGCCCGTTGCTGGCCGGGGTACCGGACGCGGCGCGGGCGCTCGCCCCGCCGGAGCCGACCGGCCCCGGACCGGCCGCACTGCCCGCGGTGCAACGCCCGGCGGCGGTGCTGGACCTCGTGCGCCGCGAGGTCGCGGCGGTCCTCGGTCACCCCGGCCCGGCCGACGTCGACCCGGACCGGTCGTTCCGCGACCAGGGCTTCGACTCGATGGCGGCGGTGGAGCTGCGCGACCGGCTGCGGGCCCGCACCGGGCTGCCGCTGGCCACGGCCCTGGTGTTCGACCACCCGACCCCGAAAGCGGTCACCGCGCACCTGGTCGCGGCACTCGCCCCGGCGTCGGAGCCGGACCCGTCGCCCGCGGCGGCGGTGGATCGGCTGGAGTCGGCGCTCGCGGCGGGTCTGCCCGACCCGGCCGAGCGAGCCCCGCTCGAACGTCGGCTCGCCGCGGTGCTGGACCGGCTGCGTGCCGGGGACCGGGCCTACGGCCGGGACGGCGCGCCCGCGACCGGTGGCCCCGACGACGACATCAGGACCGCCGACGTCGACGACCTGCTCGACATCATCGACGCCCAACTCTGACCGGGGCCCGACCCCATCCCGGCGACCGGCAGGAATCGAGGAGCAGCAGTGCAGGACGAGCAGCAGGACAAGGTCGTCGACCGGCTCCGGCGGGTCGCCGTGGATCTGCGCCGCACCCGCGAGCGGGTGGCGGAGCTGGAGGCGCAGCGCACCGAGCCGCTCGCGATCGTCGGGACCGGCTGCCGGTTCCCCGGCGGTGTCTCCTCCCCGCAGGAGCTGTGGGAGCTGGTCGCCTCCGGCACCGACGCCACCTCGGCGTTCCCCACCGACCGAGGCTGGGACCTGGGCGCGCCGGAGCTCGACGGGGTCTCCACCCGTGGCGGCTTCCTGGACGACGTCGCCGGATTCGACGCGGCCCTGTTCGGCATCTCGCCCCGCGAGGCCCTGGGCATGGACCCGCAGCAGCGGCTGCTGCTGGAGGTCACCTGGGAGGCGTGGGAACGGGCCGGCCTGGACCCGGTCGGGTTGCGCGGCACCGCCACCGGGGTGTTCGTCGGCACGAACGGGCAGGACTACGCCGCGTTGCTCGGCGACGACGAGGGGCACGCCGACACCGGCCTGGTGGCCAGCGTCCTGTCCGGCCGGCTGTCCTACACCTTCGGGCTGGAGGGTCCGGCCGTCACCGTCGACACGGCGTGCTCGTCGTCGTTGGTGGCGCTGCATCTGGCCGCGCAGGCGCTGCGTGCGGGGGAGTGCGATCTCGCCGTCGCCGGCGGTGTCACGGTCCTGTCGACCCCGCACGCGTTCGCCGAGTTCGCCCGTCAGGGCGGCCTGTCCTCCGACGGCCGGTGCAAGGCGTTCTCCGACGACGCCGACGGTGTGGCCTGGTCCGAGGGCGTCGGCATGATCGTGCTGGAGCGGCTGTCGGACGCCCGGCGCCTCGGACACGACGTGCTGGCCGTGGTGCGCGGGTCGGCGGTGAACCAGGACGGCGCGTCGAACGGGCTGACCGCGCCGAACGGCCCGTCGCAGCGGCGGGTGATCCGCTCCGCGCTGGCCGCGGCCGGGCTGGGCCCGGGCGAGGTCGACGTGGTCGAGGCGCACGGCACCGGCACCGCGCTGGGCGACCCGATCGAGGCCCAGGCGCTGCTGGACACCTACGGCGCCCCCGGCCGCGAGACCCCGCTGCTGCTGGGGTCGGTGAAGTCGAACATCGGGCACACCCAGGCCGCCGCCGGTGTGGCCGGGGTGATCAAGATGATCGAGGCGATGCGCCGGGGGGTCGTGCCCGCGACCCTGCACGCGGACACCCCGTCGTCACACGTCGACTGGTCCGCGGGCGCCGTCACGCTGGTGTCGGAGGAGACCGCCTGGCCGCAGACCGGTCACGCCCGCCGGTCCGCGGTGTCGTCGTTCGGGGTGTCCGGGACGAACGCGCACGTCGTCCTGGAGCTCCCCGAGCCCGAGCCCGCTGCCGAGCCGGAGCCGGCCCCGGCACCGCCCGCGACCGCGGTGTGGCCGGTGTCCGCGCGCACCGCGGCCGCGCTCGACGGGCAGGTCGCCCGGGTGTGGGCCTGTGCAACGAACGGTGGTTCCGGCCCGACACGCCGGACCTCAGCGTCCGGCGGGATGGGCACTGTGAGTGATGACATCAGACCCTATGGGCTCTGCTGAGAACGAGACGGGTTCGGGTCGGCGGTTCTCGCCCGAGCAGGCCGCCGCAGCGGCGATGGTGGCCGACGCCCGAGCGCGGGGGCTGGAACTGACCGGCCCGGACGGCTTGTTGAAGCTGTTCAC
>NZ_VRMC01000012.1:0-86388 GCF_008369905.1 Pseudonocardia sp. EV170527-09 | reverse complement strand
GAGGGACCCACCCCGCCCGACCAGCGAAAACAGCACCCATCCAGGGATCGAGACACCACCCGGTGCCTCCCTCCCCGACTCCACCCATGCCGAAAACAGGAGCAGCAATGTTGACACAGAGTCACCACAGCTATCGCCACGGCAGTCACGTTCACGGAGGTTCGCGATGAGGTTCCGCGCCCGCAAGACGTTCCGGATCGGCCCGCTACGGGCCACGGTCAACCAGTCCGGCCGGTGGTCGTTCGCCATCGTCGTCGGCCCGGTCACCCACAACCTGACCCGCCGCACGACCTCGATCGACACCCCCGGTCCCGGCGGGTTCCACCACCAGCACCGCCGCCGCACCCGCCAGACCTGCAACGACGGGGGTCAGCGGTGAACGCCGCCGACCGGGCACGGCTGGCGGGGTGGGTCGACCTCGCCGCCCGCGGCTGGGCGCTTTTCCCGGTCCTACCGAGCCGTAAGCAGCCCGCCATCGCGGCATGGGAGTCCCGCGCCACCACCAACCCGGAGATCATCGTGGACTACTTCACCGCCCACCCCGGCCACAACGCCGGGATCGCCTGCGGCCCCTCCGGGCTCTACGTGATCGACTGCGACACCCCCAAACCCGACGCCACCGACCAGACCCGCGACGGCTGGGACGTCCTCACCGCACTCGCCGACGGGCGCGGTGGACTCCCCGACACCTGGATGGTGAGCACCCCGTCGGGTGGGCGGCACCTGTACTTCCGCGCCCCGGCCGCCCGGCTCGGGAACACCGCGAAGGCGTTGGGACCGATGCTCGACAGTCGCGGGCACGGCGGGCAGGTCCTCGCCCCCGGCAGCCGACTGCCGAACGGCTCCTACCAACTCACCGACGACACCACCCCCGCCCCGCTGCCCGACTGGTTGGTTTGGCACCTGTCCGTTCGGGCCTCCACGACCGTCTCAGGGCCACCTGAGCGGCCCGCCACGGCGCCGCGGGACCACGGCGCCTACGTCTCCGCCATCAAGCGCGACGAGCTACAGCGAGTCGAGAAGGCCCAGAGCGGGGGCCACAACGCGGCGGTGTTCACCGCCGCCCGCGCCCTCGGCCAGCTCGTCGGCGCAGGCGTACTCGACGAGGACCAGGCCGCCGCCGAGCTGACCCGCGCAGCCGGGCACATCATCGCCGGGCCGTGCGACTGCACCACAGCCGGGATCTCGGCCACCGTCCGATCTGGACTGGCCTACGGCGCCCGACGGCCCCGGCGACTGCCCACCCTGTCGAGCAACCCAAGCATCGAGGGGCGGCGGTCGGCATGAGCAACACCGCACCGAACGGTCTGCGTGCCGTCCCGGACCTGCCCGCCATCGCACCGGCCGAGCTGCTCGACCAGATCACCTCGTTCGTGTCCCGGTTCTCGGTGTTCCCCGACCGGCACACCGCCCCGATGCTGGCGCTCTGGTACGCCCACACCCACGCGATCGAGCACTTCTACACCACCCCCCGCCTCGTCCTCGATTCCGTCGAGCCCGGGTCTGGGAAGACCCGCGTTCTGGAGGTGGCGCAGTTCCTCGTCCGCAAACCGGAGATGACCATCTCGGCCACCACCGCCGCCGTCTTCCGGATGCTCTGCGACGGTCCGATCGCGCTGCTGTTCGACGAGATCGACGCCGTGTTCTCGGCCAAGAACGGCGGAAACAACGAGGACCTGCGGGGCCTGCTGAACTCCGGCTACAAGCGCTCCGCGACTGTGGCGCGGTGCGTCGGTGACGCCTCCCGGATGAAGGTCGAGCGGTTCCCGACGTTCGCCCCGGTCGCGCTCGCCGGGATCGCCGGGGTCATGCCCGCCACGATCACCACCCGGGCGATCACCGTGCACATGCGCCGCCGCGCCCCGCACGAGCGCGTCGAGGCGTTCCGGGAACGCCGGGTCGAGAACGAGGCGACGCCGTTGCGCGAGCAGCTCGCCGCATGGCTCGACAGGGTCGGGGAGGAACACCTCGTCGGGGCCGAGCCGGTGATGCCCGAGCAGGTCACCGACCGCGCCGCCGAGGTGTGGGAACCGCTGCTCGCCATCGCCGACCTCGCCGGTGGGCACTGGCCCGAGACCGCCCGCACCGCCGCTGTGCACTTCGTCGGCCAGGCCACCGAGACCGGCACATCGGTCGGCACGACGCTGCTGGCCGACCTGCGGGCCCTGTTCGCCGCCCATGAGACCGACCGGATGGCGACCAGCGACATCCTCGGACGGCTCTGCGACAACGAGGAAGCCGGGTGGGCCGACCTCGACGGCCGCCCACTCGACGCCCGCCGCCTCGCCAAAGAACTGGCCCGCTACGGCGTCCGGCCCGGCTCCATCCGCATCGGGGGGCACGTCACCAAGGGCTACACCATCGCCGGGCCACTGACCGACGCGTTCACTCGCTACCTCCCCGCCCTCACCGAGACCCCCTCTCCAGGAGCGGTTACATCGGTTACATCGGTAACACCGCAGGTCAGAGGCGTAACCGATCCCGACGATGTAACCGCAACTGCGGTTACACCCCCTGTCGAGCCACCCAAACCCACACCACCAGAGCACGCCGGTGTAACCGACGTTGCGGTTACACCCCCATCGTCGGTTACGCCCCTGACCAGGCACGTAACCGCTGTAACCGATGTAACCGATGCTGACGGGGGTGCCTGAGCCATGCCTGAGTTCACTGCCGAGACGCTGCCCGCCCGTCAGCTCTACCGCGTGTCCGAGGCGATGCTGCTGCTCTCGCTCAGCCGGTCGGTGATCTACGAGTTGATCCGGTCAGGGCGACTCGGTTCCGTCACCGAAGGCCGGACGAGGCTCGTCCCGGCCACTGCGATCGCTGCGTACATCGAATTGCTCACCGCCGAAGCGAAGGAGGCCAGCTATGGCAAGTCGGCGTAGCCGAGGCGACGGCGGCCTGAGTTGGAGCGATTCCCGCCAACGGTGGATCGGTGCCGTGACGGTCGGCTACACACCGGCCGGGAAACGGATCATGCGTCGGGTGAGCGGGCGCACCAAGACGGAGGCGATGAAGAAGCTGAAGCAGCTCCTGCGCGACGTCGAGGACGGCACAGTCGTCGCTGAGTCCGGCTTCACAGTGGCGCAGGCGGTCGAGGACTGGCTCACGTACGGGCTGAACGGTCGGGCTGCGACTACCGTCGCGACACGCCGCATCCTCGCTGACAAGCACGTGATTCCAGCTCTCGGCGCCCGGAAACTGCGGGACCTATCCGCGGAAGACGTTGACCGGTGGCTCGCGGAGAAGTCCACAACGCTGAGCACCCGGACGCTGCGAGACATCCGCTCCATCCTGCGCAGAGCGATCGACCGGGCGCAGGCGCGTGACAAGGTGAAGCGCAACGTCGTGCTGCTCTCCGAAGTACCGGTCGGACAGGAGGGTCGCCCGTCCAAGGCCCTGACGTTCGAGCAGGCTGAGGCTCTGCTGAACGCGACACCGGGCTCGACAGCGGGGGCGTACATCGTTCTGTCGCTGCTGACTGGCGCGCGCACCGAGGAGCTGCGGGAGCTGACGTGGTCGCACGTCGTTCTGGCGAGCGACCCGGGTGCGTCGGTTGTTCCGCACGTGATGGTCTGGCGGTCCGTGCGGGTTGGTGGTGACACGAAGACCAAGAAGTCACGCAGGACCCTGGCCTTGCCCGCCCGGTGTGTGGAAGCGCTCAAGGCACAGAAGTTCCGGCAGGAGGCCGCTCGCCGACTGGCCGGGGCCCGATGGATCGAGCACGACCTGGTGTTCGCATCTGAGGTTGGGACGGCGCTGGACGCAGCCAACGTCAGGAGGGCTTTCCGGAAGGTCGCGGCACTGGCTGGGCTTCGAGCCGCTGACTGGACGCCTCGCGAGCTGCGGCACAGCTTCGTATCGCTCCTGTCCGACGACGGCATGCCGATCGAGCAGATCTCACGGCTCGTCGGTCACAGCGGTACGACGGTCACCGAACTCGTCTACCGGAAGCAGATCCGGCCAGTCGTCGAGGACGGTGCCACGGCCATGGACCGCATCTTCCCGGAGCAGGGCGCGTAGGTACTCAGTTAGGTACTCGGGAGATCTAGACACGACGAAGGCCCTGGTCAGACGTTCGCTGTAAAGCGTCTGACCAGGGCCTTCGCGTTGTCGGGGTGACAGGATTTGAACCTGCGACCTCTTCGTCCCGAACGAAGCGCGCTACCAAGCTGCGCCACACCCCGATGGACACTCGGGTCTCCCCGTGAGCCGTGGAGAACTCTACCCGATGCCCTCGGTGGCCTGCGCGGGGGTTCCCGTCCGCGCATCGGGGCCGGTCGTCCGCGGTACGAGGGTCAGCAGCGAGGCCTCCGGCGGGCACGCGAAGCGCACCGGCGCGTACGGCGAGGTGCCCAGCCCGGCCGACACGTGCAGCCGCATCCGGCTGCCCCAGCGGCTCGCCCCGCGGGCACGGGCCCGGTCGATCCCGCAGTTGGTGACGAGTGCGCCGTAGCCGGGCAGCCGCAGCTGGCCGCCGTGGGTGTGGCCGGCGAGGACGAGGTCGTAGCCGTCGGCGGCGAAGCCGTCGAGCACCCGCGGCTCGGGGGAGTGGGTCAGTCCGATGCGCAGGTCGGCGTCGGCGTCGTGGCCGGCGATGCGCGGGTAGCGGTCCAGGTTCAGGTGCGGGTCGTCGACGCCCGCGATCCGGACCGTCCGGCCGTCGACCTCGAGCAGGTGCCGGGCGTGGGTGGCGTCGACCCAGCCGTGCTCGCGGAACGCGGCGCGCAGGTCGGTCCAGGGCAGGTCCGCCCCGTGCACCCGCCTGGTGTCCCCGCGACGCAGGTAGCGGGCCGGGTTCTTCCGGGTGGGGCCGTAGTAGTCGTTGCTGCCGAACACGAACGCGCCCGGCCGCTCCAGCAGCCTCCCCAGCGCGGTCAGCACGCCCGGGACGGCGTCGGGGTGCGCCAGGTTGTCCCCGGTGTCGATCACCAGGTGCGGGTCGAGCTCATCCAGCGCGGCGATCCACCGCATCTTGCTGTGCTGGCCCGGCATGAGGTGGAAGTCCGACAGGTGCAGGATCCGCAGCGGTCGCGCACCCTCGTCGAGGACGGGGAGCTCGACCCGGCGCAGCGTCCAGTGCCGTCGCTCGATCCCCGCCGCGTACCCGATTCCCGAGGCCCCGAGCAGGGCGGCTCCGGCGGCGGTGCGTGCGAGGGTCCCAGCGATACTCACGCGATCCAGCGTACGTCGCGGGACTATCGTGGCGACCCGTGAGCACCCTCAAGGAGCAGCTGCGGGCCGACCTGACCACCGCGATGAAGGCCAGGGACGAGCTGGTCCGGACGACCCTGCGATCCGTCCTGACCGCGATCGGCAACGCCGAGGTGGCCGGTGACACCGCCCGGGAGCTCTCCGACGACGAGGTCCGCGCGGTCATCACCAAGGAGACCAAGCGGCGTGCCGAGTCCGCCCAGGCCTTCGCCGACGGCGGCCGTCCCGAGTCCGCGGACCGTGAGCGCGCCGAGGGCGAGGTCCTCGCCCGGTACCTGCCGACCCAGCTCGACGACGACGAGGTGGCCGCCCTGGCGACCGCCGCCGTCGCCGAGGTGGAGGCCGAGACCGGGGAGCGGCCCGGCATGCGGCAGATGGGTCAGGTCATGAAGAAGGCGAACGCCGCCGCGGCGGGCCGTGCCGAGGGCGGCCGTGTCGCCGCCGCGGTGAAGAAGGCCCTCGCCGCGGGCTGACCCGGCCCCGTCGACGACGACGGGCCCCGCACCGGATCGTTCCGCTGCGGGGTCCGTCCTCGACTCAGGTCGTGGGGGTCTTGCGGGTGCGCGTCCCGGTCGACTTCGTCGTGGTGCTCTTCGCCGCGGTGCTGCGTGTCGTGGTCTTCTTCGCCGCGGCCGTGCGGGTGCCGGTCTTCGCCGCAGTGCTCTTCGCCGCAGTGCTCTTGGCCGTGGTGCTCTTCGACGCAGTGCTCTTCGACGCGGCCGGCTTGCGGGTCGTGGTCTTCTTCGCCGGGGCCTTCGCCCGCCGCTCGGCGAGCAGCTCGGACGCCCGCTCGTCGGTGATCTCCTCGACCGAGTCGCCCTTGCGCAGGCTGGCGTTGGTCTCGCCGTCGGTGACGTAGGGGCCGAACCGGCCGTCCTTGATCACCATCTTCTTGCCGGTCGAGGCGTCCTCGCCCAGCTCGCGCAGCGGCGGTGCCGCGGCGGCACGGCCCCGCTGCTTGGGCTGGGAGTAGATCTCCAGGGCCTCCTCCAGGGTGACCGTGAAGAGCTGTTCCTCGTTCGACAGCGACCGCGAGTCCGTGCCCTTCTTCAGGTACGGGCCGTAGCGGCCGTTCTGCGCGGTGATCTCGTCACCGGAGTCCGGGTCCGTGCCGACGATCCGGGGCAGCGACAGCAGCCGCAGCGCGTCCTCGAGGGTGACGGTGTCGACCGACATCGACTTGAACAGCGAGCCGGTGCGCGGCTTCGGCTTGGCTGGCTTCTTCTTGGCGCCCTCGGGCACCTCCGGCTCGGGCAGGAGCTCGGTGACGTAGGGCCCGAAGCGGCCCTCCTTCGCCACGATCTCGTGGCCGGTGACCGGGTCGGTGCCCAGCTTGCGGCCCTCCTGCGGCACCGAGAAAAGCTTCTCGGCGATCTCCTCGGTCAGCTCGTCGGGGGCCAGGTCGTCGGGCAGGTTGGCCCGCTGGGACTCGCCGTCGACGATCCGCTCCAGGTACGGGCCGTAGCGCCCGACCCGGACGACGACGTCGCGGCCCTCGGCGTCGGTGAACATCGGGATCGAGTTCACCGTGCGGGCGTCGATCTCCTCCAGGTTCGCGCCGACGAGCTTCTTCAGCCCACCCGCCTTCGCGATCTCCGACCCGGTGTCCGCGCCCTCGTCGCCGAAGTAGAAGCCGGACAGCCAGTGCACGCGGGAGTCGTCCCCGGAGGCGATGGAGTCGAGGTCGTCCTCCATGGCGGCGGTGAAGTCGTAGTCGACGAGCTGGCCGAAGTGCTGCTCCATCAGCCCGACGACGGCGAAGGCCACCCACGACGGGACGAGCGCGGAGCCCTTCTTCCAGACGTAGCCGCGGTCGAGGATGGTCTTGATCGTCGACGCGTACGTCGACGGCCGGCCGATCCCCATCTCCTCCATCGCCTTGACCAGAGCGGGCTCGGTGAAGCGCGACGGCGGGCTGGTCGAGTGCCCGTCGGGCACCAGCTCGGTGGCGGTCAGCGCCTGCCCCTCGGTCAGCTCCGGGAGGCGGGACTCGGCGTCGTCGGCCTGGCCGGTGGACTCGTCGTCCATGGTCTCGACGTACGCCTTGAGGAAGCCGGGGAAGGTGATCGTGCGGCCGGAGGACGCGAACACGACCTTCTCGCCGGTCCCCGCGGTGCCCGCGATCCGGATGCTCACGGTGGTCCCGCGGGCGTCGTTCATCTGCGAGGCGATGGTCCGCTGCCAGATCATCTCGTAGAGGCGGAAGTCGTCTCCGTCGACCTCGCGGGCGATCGCGCCGGGGGTCCGGAAGGTCTCGCCGGCGGGGCGGATGGCCTCGTGGGCCTCCTGGGCGTTCTTCACCTTGCGCGTGTACTGGCGCGGCGAGTCCGCGACGTAGGCGTCGCCGTAGAGCTCACGGGCCTGCGAGCGGGCGGCCTCGATGGCCGTCGCCGACAGCGTCGTCGAGTCCGTACGCATGTAGGTGATGTAGCCGTTCTCGTACAGGCGCTGCGCGCTGCGCATCGTGCGCTCGGAGGAGAACCGCAGCTTGCGGCCCGCCTCCTGCTGCAGCGTCGAGGTCATGAACGGCGGGTACGGCTTGCGCGTGTAGGGCTTGGACTCGACGGAGGCGACCTCCATCGGACGGTCCTGCAGCCCCTCGGCGAGGCGGCGTGCCTGCGCCTCGTTCAGGGTGACGACCTCGGCGGAGCCCTTCTTCAGCTGCCCGAGCGAGTCGAAGTCGCGGCCGGTGGCGACGCGCTTGTCGTCGACCTGCACCAGCCGTGCGCCGAACGAGCGCGGGGTGGCCTTCTCCCCGGCGTCGAGGGTCGCGGCGATGTCCCAGTACTCCGCGGAGCGGAACGCGATGCGGTCACGCTCGCGCTGCACGATCAGCCGGGTCGCGACCGACTGGACGCGGCCCGCCGACAGCTTCGGCATGACCTTCTTCCACAGCACGGGGGAGACCTCGTAGCCGTAGAGACGGTCCAGGATGCGGCGGGTCTCCTGCGCGTCGACGAGGTGCTGGTCGAGCTCGCGGGTGTTCTCCGCGGCCGCCCGGATCGCCGACTCGGTGATCTCGTGGAAGACCATCCGCCGGACCGGGACCTTGGGCTGGAGGGTCTCCAGCAGGTGCCAGGCGATGGCCTCGCCCTCGCGGTCGGGGTCCGTCGCGAGCAGGAGCTCGTCGACGGTCTTCAGCGCCTCGCGCAGCTCCGAGACGGTGCTGCGCTTCTCCGGCGTGACGATGTAGAGCGGGCTGAACTGGTTGTCGACGTCGACGCCGAGCCGCGCCCAGGACTCGCCCTTGTACTTGGCGGGGACGTCCGCCGCGCCGCGCGGCAGGTCACGGATGTGCCCGACGGAGGACTCGACGATGTAGTCGTTGCCCAGGTAGGGCTGGATCTTCTTCGCCTTGCTGGGGGACTCGACGATCACCAGGCGGCGCGTCGGGCGGCCGGATGCGTTCGCCGTCGAGGTCGGCTTGCGCGTGCTGCCCCCCGACGTGCGTGCCGAACCCGTCGTTCCCGTTGTCGCTGCTGCCACGTGGTCCTACCTCATCTCCTCGGCTGCGTCGCGGTCCCTGCGACGTCGTCGCCGTTTCTCGACCCCGCACAGGTGCATCGTGCGGTCCCGGAGCGTGCCGGGACGGTTGCGCTGAGCGTCTTCTTCGGGGTCGACGATCGCACGATCTCACACCGTCGTCGCTCCGTGTCGTGGCTCGTGCCACTGGGAGCGGGCGAGTCGCCAGCGTAGACCCAGCCGTAGTTCGGCAGGTCAGGCGGCCGGTCGGCCGCGGTACCGGGGCCAGTCGGCCGGATTCGTCATCCGCGGCGCGGGGCCCACCAGTTCCACCAGTCGGGCCAGTCGACGCGCTCCGTGCAGGCGTAACGCCGGGCCGGGCGCGCCGTGTTCCCCCGGGGCGAGCCGCGCCGGGGGCAGACCGGCCCGGGTGGCGGCGGCGATCAGCGGGCCGTGTGTCCACGACGCCAGTGGATCGAGCAGCAGCAGGTACCCGCCCCGCAGGTCGGGGGTGCCCGCGGCGAGCGCCCACAGCCGGAGCGCGGCGCCGTCGAGCTGGAAGTCCGGCGGGATCTGCTTGCGACCGTCCGGCGTGCACCAGGCGCGGGCCAGGGGGACCAGGTCGCGCCGGAACGCGCTGCGCATCCCGGACGCCCCGGGGGCGAGGGTGACGCCGCGGGCGGCCGCCAGCGCGGCCAGCGCGGTCTCGCGACCGTCGATGGGCAGAGGGACGTCGAACCGGGCCGTGTCCCCGGCGCCGAACCGCTCGATCCGCCCGGGCCCGCAGAGCAGCCCGGCCAGGTCGGTCAGCCCGGCCGGCCGGGCCTCCGCGGAGAACAGCGACATCTGCGGCACCCGCGAAGCATAGAACGCATGTTCGACGTTGCCCAGCGGGGAGCGCCGGACGGGTGACGCACCGGGTCAGGCGGGGCCGTTGATCTTCTTGAGTGCGACGCACTTCGGTGCGGTCGCGAACGCCTTGTCCAGCCGCGGGGTGGGCCCGATCTTGTCCAGCCCCTGGGCGCCGGAGATCGTCCGCAGCTTCTGCTGGGCACCGTCGAGCTTGCCCTTGAAGCCCTGGACGTCGTTCGGGTCGATCGCGTCGACGTCCTTCTTGGCCTGGGCGATCGTCGTGCCGGACCGGTCGAGCATGTCGCGGACCGCGGTGGCCCACGCGTCGCCGCCGCTCACCGGGGACTGCCCGGCCGCGGCCAGCTGCTTCTTGCCGGTGTCGATGCCGGCCGCCACCTTGCCGAGGTACTCCGACAGGCGCGTCTTGATCCCGGCGAGGTCGGCGCCGTCGTAGTTCGGCGGGGTGTTGAGCGGCTGGTAGTAGGCCAGGGTCGCGCCACAGACCTTGTCGCCCCAGGCGACCGGATCGGCGCCGACGCCCGCGGTCGGTCGGGGGGCCGGGTCCGCCGCGGGGGTGCCGGCCACGCTCGACGCGCAGCCGCCGGCCAGGAGCGCGGCGAGCAGGGTGGGGAGCAGGACCCGGGCGGTGCGCGCCGGGCGGGGGTTGGCCATCGTCGGGCTCCAGGGTCGGGGCCCGTGGGGGCCCGGGACACGGACAGTGGTCGACGGTAGGACGCCGTCGCCGGTCAGCTGCCTCCGCCCTCCCCGGTTGACCCGTTCGGGGCATCTGCGGGGCCGCCGGGCGGTGGTGTCGGGCGGGCCTGCTCCGCCGTTCGGGTGAGGTCCGTGCAGGCCGTCGAGGCCCGGAACGCCGAGGCGATCGCCGGGTTGCCGGTGACCTCGTCGAGCGGCCCGGTGGTGCCGGCGAGGCGGGCGAGCGGCTCCAGCGCGACGGGCAGGTCGCGCTGCACCGCGGCCGCGTCGGCCGGGTCGATGGCGTCGACCCGCGAGCGCGCCCCGGAGAACGCCGAGCGGATCTCTCCGAGCCCGCCCTGGAGCCGCGCGGAGAGGGCCTCGCCGTCGTCGACGGGGGCCGGACCGAGCCGGTCCAGGTCGCCCAGCGCGCCGTCGGCGGCCTGGGTGGTGCGGGTCAGGTAGTCGGAGAGGGCCCGCAGCCGCTGCGCCGGATCCGGGGTCTCCGCGGGCGCGTCCACGGCGGTGCGGACGAAGGGCAGCACGGCCGCGCACATCGAGTCGGTCCACTGTTCGACGGTCGGCCCGGAGGGGCCGCAGCCCGCCAGCACGACGGCCGGGGCGACGAGGAGGGCGGCAAGACCTCGCGATGTCCGCATCGCTCCTCCGTCGGGGGTGATCACTGCGGTCCGGCGGAGAGTATCCGAATCGTCCCGGGACGAAAGACGGCCGCCCGTCCCGATGGGACGAGCGGCCGCCGTGGTCCTGCGAGGTGTCGGCTAACCGACCGAGCTCTCGGCCGGGGTGTCGGTGATCGCCGAGGTGCGGCGCTTCGAGACCACCACCGCGGCCGCGATGATCACCACCGCGACGATCGCGATGAGGACGCGGATCACCGGTTTGGCGTCCGGCGTGGACAGCACCACGACCGCGGGGGCGATCAGCACCGAGACCAGGTTCATGACCTTGATCAGCGGGTTGATCGCGGGGCCCGCGGTGTCCTTGAACGGGTCGCCGACGGTGTCGCCGATGATCGTCGCCTCGTGGGCGTCGGAGCCCTTGCCGCCGTGGTTGCCGTCCTCGACGAGCTTCTTGGCGTTGTCCCAGGCACCGCCCGAGTTGGCCAGGAAGATCGCCATCAGGACGCCGGTCGCGATGGCACCTGCCAGGTAGCCGGCCAGCGGGCCGACGCCGAGACCGAACCCGACCGCGATCGGGGCGAAGATGGCGAGCAGGCCGGGGGTGGCCAGCTCGCGCAGCGAGTCCCGGGTGCAGATGTCGACGACACGGCCGTACTCCGGGCGCTCGGTGCGGTCCATGATCCCCGGGTGCTCGCGGAACTGGCGGCGCACCTCGTAGACGACGGCGCCCGCGGCGCGGGTCACCGCGTTGACCGCGAGGCCGGAGAACATGAAGACCACCGAGGCGCCGATGATCACGCCGACCAGGGTGTTCGGGCTGAACACCTCGTAGGCGAACGCGGTCCCGGCGTCCTGGGCGGCGATGTTCACCCCGGCCAGTGCCTGGCTGATCGCGTCGCGGTAGGAGCCGAACAGCGCCGTCGCCGCGAGCACCGCGGTGGCGATCGCGATGCCCTTGGTGATCGCCTTGGTGGTGTTCCCGACGGCGTCGAGCTCGGTGAGGATGTCGACGCCGTCGCCCTCGACGTCGCCGGACATCTCCGCGATGCCCTGGGCGTTGTCCGAGACCGGGCCGAAGGTGTCCATCGCGACGATGACGCCGACCGTGGTCAGCAGTCCGGTACCGGCCAGTGCGACCGCGAACAGTGACACGACGATCGAGCCGGACAGCAGGAACGCGCCGTAGACGGCCGCGGAGATGACGAGTGCGGTGTAGACGGCGGACTCGAAGCCGATCGAGATGCCGGACAGGATCACGGTGGCCGCACCGGTCAGCGACGACTCGCCGACGTCCTTGACCGGGCGGTCCTCGGTGCCGGTGTAGTAGCCGGTCAGCTTGAGGATGACCGCGGCCAGCACGATGCCGATGACGACGGCGACCGAGGCGATCAGGCGCGGGTCGCCGGCGAGCCCGACGACGCTGGTGTCGGTCGGGTTCAGCAGCTCGCCGAAGGTGCTCGGGAGGTAGACGTAGGCGGCGATGATGGACAACACGCCGGCGAACAGCGCCGAGAGGTAGAAGCTGCGGTTGATCGCGCGCAGGGTGTTCTCCCCGGCGCGGGCCTTGGTCAGGTAGACGCCCAGGATCGCGGTGATCACCCCGATTGCCGGGACGATCAGCGGGAACAGCAGGCCCTGCAGGCCGAACGCCGCGGTGCCGAGGATCAGTGCGGCGACCAGGGTCACCGCGTAGGACTCGAACAGGTCGGCGGCCATGCCGGCGCAGTCACCGACGTTGTCGCCCACGTTGTCGGCGATGGTGGCCGCGTTGCGGGGGTCGTCCTCGGGGATGCCCTGCTCGACCTTGCCGACCAGGTCGGCGCCGACGTCGGCGGCCTTGGTGAAGATGCCGCCGCCGACCCGCATGAACATCGCGAGCAGTGCCGCGCCGAAGCCGAAGCCCTCCAGGACGCGGGGCGCCTGGCCGGCATAGACGAGCACGACGATCGCGGCCCCGAACAGGCCGAGGCCGACGGTGAACATGCCGACGACGCCGCCGGTGCGGAACGCGATGCGGGTCGCCTTCTCGCGCCCGCCCGGCTCGCGGGAGGCCGCGGCGACGCGGATGTTCGCGCGGGTGGCGAGCCACATGCCCAGGTAGCCGATGATCGCGGAGAAGACCGCGCCGACGACGAAGAAGATCGATCGTCCGATGCGTTCACCGAGGTCCTCGGCGGGGAGCGCGAAGAGCAGGACGAACACGATCGCGGCGAAGATCGCGAGCGTGCGGAACTGGCGGTTGAGGTACGCCGTGGCGCCCTCCTGGACCGCGCGGCCGATCTCCTGCATGTTCGGGGTGCCCTCGCCGTAGGAGAGCACCTCCCGCAGCAGTAGACCGCCGACGACCAGGGCGACGAGGGCGACCACCGCGACCACACCGACGATGGTGAGGTCCCCCGCGCCGAGCTCGAGGCCCTGGGCGAGGTAGGTGGGCTGGGACATCCGTGTCCTCCCGGTGGAAAGGATCCGGCCGGCGAGGTCCCCGGCGGCCGGGTCGGGGTCACTGTGGCGCGACCCGGCCGGGCGGCGACGGCCTCGTCGGCGTCGACTGGGCCCGGGCGGCGTCCACCGGTGACCGGGCTGGTGCAGTCTATGAGTGTGGGACATCCCTCAGTGCGATTGGGATCACAAGACGTAACGAACTGGCAAAAGTGATCAATCCCACACGATGTCGCGACGCAATCCGGGAACCTGCAGATCACCTGGGACGCAACCACTTCTGCCATCCGCCCGTCCTGTGCCCGTCGGCCGGGGGCGGATACCGGGAGCGACCTCGGATCGTTCGAACATCTGTGCCATCGTGGTCGGTCGTGGGAGCGACGGCGGACAGCACGCAGGGCCCGGACGGGTCGCAGCGCGGGATGGAGCTGCTCCGCCGCGTGCTGGCGGGTTCGGGCCTCGACCCGGCTCGTGCCGACGCCACGTGGACGTCCGGTCTCAGCGGTCCTGCCGGTTCCAGCGGTCGTCCCGGTCCTGCCGATCCGCCCGGCTTCCGTGGTGTCGATGGCGACGATCCGGCCGGCGCCGTCGACGACCCGTTGCGGCACGTCGTGCGGATTCCGGCACGGCCCGGCCGCCAGGTCGACTGGCCGGGCTGGACACCCGAACCGCTGCGCACGGCCTGGGCGGCCCGCGGCGTGACCCGCCCGTGGTCGCACCAGGCACACGGGGCGGAACTGGTGCACTCCGGCGCCGACGTCGTCGTCGCGACGGGGACGGCATCGGGGAAGTCGCTGGTCTACCAGCTCCCGGTGCTCGCCGGGCTGGCCGAGGACCCGCGGGCCACGGCGCTGTACCTCGCCCCGACCAAGGCACTCGCGGCCGACCAGCTGCGGTCCCTCGACGGGCTCGCCCCGGACGGTGTCCGACCTGCCGCTTTCGACGGTGACACCCCCATGGACCAGCGCGACTGGGTCCGCAGGCACTGCCGGTGGGTCTTCTCCAACCCGGACATGCTGCACCGGTCGCTCCTTCCCCGGCACGGGCGCTGGACGACCTTCCTCCGCCGGCTGCGCTACGTCGTGGTCGACGAGTGGTGCCACACCTACCGCGGGGTGTTCGGCTCGCACGTGGCACTGCTGCTGCGACGGCTGTTGCGCCTCGCCGCCCGCTACGGCGCACGCCCCACGATCGTGCTCGCCTCGGCGACGGTGGCCCGCCCGGAGGAGTTCGCGTCCCGGCTGACCGGCCGCGACGTCGTCGCCGTCACCGAGGACGGGTCCCCGCATGCCGGTCGCACCGTCGCGTTCTGGGAGCCGCCGCTGCTCGCCGAGATCACCGGGGAGAACGGGGCGCCGGTCCGCCGCTCCGCCGGGGCCGAGGTCTCCCGGATGCTCGCCGACCTCGTCCTGGAGGACGCGCGGACCTTGGCCTTCGTCCGGTCCCGGCGGGCCGCCGAGCTCACCGCGCTCGGTGCGCAGCGCCAGGTCGCCGAGATCGCTCCCGAGCTGGCCGCGCGGGTGGCCGCCTACCGCGGCGGCTACCTGCCGGAGGAGCGCCGTGCGCTGGAGGCCGACCTGATGTCGGGCAAGCTGATCGGGGTCGCGACCACCAACGCCCTCGAGCTCGGCGTCGACATCTCCGGGCTCGACGCGGTGGTGCAGGCCGGCTTCCCCGGAACCCGCGCGTCGTTCTGGCAGCAGGCCGGGCGTGCCGGGCGCGCCGCCGACGAGGCACTCGTCGTGCTCGTCGCCCGCGACGACCCGCTCGACACCTACCTCGTCCACCATCCGAGCTCGCTGGTCGGTGCGCCGGTCGAGAGCTGCGTGCTCAATCCGGTCAACCCGTACGTGCTCGCTCCGCAGCTGGCGTGCGCGGCCGCGGAGATGCCGCTGACCACGGTCGACGTCGAGGAGACGTTCGGGGGAGCGCCCGCGGTGGAAGTCCTCGACGCCCTGGTCGAGGAGGGCGTGCTGCGCCGCCGACCGCACGGCTGGTTCTGGCCCGACACCGGCGACGCACCCGCCGCGCACGTCGACATCCGAGGCTCCGGACTCGGGCAGGTCGCCGTGGTCGAGGCGGCCACCGGGCGGATGCTCGGCACCGTCGACGGCGGCTCGGCCCCGGGCACGATCCACTCCGGCGCGGTGTACCTGCACCGTGGTGACAGCTTCGTCGTCGACGAGCTGGACCTCGACGACGGCGTCGCACTCGTCCACGCCGAGGCCCCGGACTGGCGCACCGAGGCCCAGTCGGTCTCCGACGTCGCCGTGCTCGAGGTACTGGAGCACCGCCGGTGCGGGCCGGTGCAGGTCTGCTTCGGCGCGACCACGGTGACCAGCCAGGTCGTCGCGTACCGCCGACGGACCCCGGACGGGACGGTGCTCGACCAGACGGCGCTGGACCTGCCGCCGCAGAGTCTGGACACCCGCTCGGTCTGGTACACGATCGACCCCGACGCGCTCGCCGACGCGGGCATCGACGAGGCACGTCTCCCCGGTGCCCTGCACGCCGCCGAGCACGCCGCGATCGGACTGCTCCCGCTGTTCGCGATCTGTGACCGCTGGGACATCGGTGGCCTGTCCACCGCGCTGCACCCCGACACCGGGCTCCCGACGGTGTTCGTGCACGACGGGCACCCCGGCGGGGCAGGGCTGGCCGAACGCGGCCACGAGGTGCTGGGGCGATGGCTGGCGGCGACCCGCGCCGCGGTCCGGGATTGCGAGTGCCGCACCGGATGCCCCTCGTGCGTGCAGTCCCCGAAGTGCGGCAACGGCAACAACCCGCTGGACAAGAGCGGGGCGGTGCAGGTGCTGGATCTGGTCCTGGCCGCGCTGGAAGGCGGGACCCCGACCGGCTCGCGGTGACCGCGGGACCGGACGGGGTACCACCGGCCCGCCCGTCGGGGGCGGGGGCGGACCGGTGGCAACCACGTGCGACGACATCGGACGGGGGCGCCAGGGGCGCTCCGACGTCATCGCTGTCTGGGGAGCGTGGTCTTCGTGGCGGGGGCGGACCGGACCCTGCCCGTCCTCGCGACTCCTAGTAGGCCCGAGTGTCGCGACAGTGACCAGATGTGGGCCGCGCAACGTCGGTGATCGGTCAGGCCCCCACGACGAAATGCCGTTGCGTTGGGACGTTCGTCGTAAGCAATCGTGATGACGGCGTGCTCCGGGGTTCGCCGTCCGTTCATCTGGAGGCGCAGACCGCTCACCGAGATCGTGATCACGTCCGGGCGTGTTCACGACGGCTCCACGACCGGAACGGAACCGTCCACGGGCCCGCTCGCCGGGGGCGGGCCCGCGTCGACGGGAGCCGGACCCGCGCGTGCCCTCGCCCGTGCGGGAGCCCGCAGCGGGAGCAGCCCCGACCAGGCGACCTGGGTCTCGACCAGGGCGTCCCAGCCGTCGAGGCGGCAGGTCAGCAGCTCGGCGCCGTTGCGGGCGGCGAGGTCGGCGGCACGAGCGCAGGCGGCAGCGGTGCCGTCCACCGACTGGCCCGTGGCCGCGAGCGCGGACAGGTCTGCGGCGGCGGAGGCGACGTGCCGGGCGCGCGTCGCGGCGGCCAGGTCGACACCGACGGTGCCGACCAGGAGCAGCACCGCTGCGGCCGTCGCGGCCCAGACCGAGGCGACGCCCGCGTCGCCTCCTCGGGGTACCGGGGCGTGCCGGCTCATGGCGCGCTTCCGGGCTGCGCCGGCGCGGCCCCGGAACGGACCGCGCCCGCCGTGACGCCGGGCTCGACCGCGGCGGTCGCGGCGCCGCTGATCGTGACCGGGAGCAGCCCGACCGGCCGGACCCGCACCGTCACGACGACGAGATCGCCGTCGACGCGCAGCTCGGGCTCGGCCCCGGCCGGTGCGAGCTGCGCTGCTGCGGCCCGACCCCGCTCGGTGTCACCGCGCGCGGCCTGGCGGGCCAGTTCGAGAGCAGCGTCGGTGCAGCGGACCCCGGCCGCCACCGCGGCGACGGCTCCGACCGCCGCCGCAGTGACCGCGACCAGGGTGCCGAGCGCCAGCGCCGCCTCGACGGTGACCGCGCCGCGGTCGTCCGCCAGCCAGGACGGCGGGCCGCTCGTGGGGCCGACGGCGGTACCACGGCGGGCGGCGCGGCCGTTGTCAGAGCGTCGTGGACAGTGCACGTTGCACGATCCCGGTAAGGGCGGCGAGGACGTCTCCGCCGCTGACGATCGCGTAGAGGAGCGCGGCGAACGCCGCGGCGGCGACGGTGCCGACGGCGTACTCGACGGTGGACATGCCGTCGTCGTCGGAGGCGAGTGCGCGCAGCCGGCGGTGCAGCAGGGAACGGGTGGGGGTCATCGGTGTCTCCTTCGTCGGGGGCCCGCGGAGTGCGGACCCGGTCGCCGCGCGGCGGTGGTCACCACCGTGCGAACGCCTCCCCGGCCAGCCCGATCACGACCGGCACGATGCCGAGGACCAGGAAGGCGGGCAGGAAGCAGAGCCCCAGCGGGGCGGTGATGCGGACAGCGGCGCGCTGCGCCCGCTCCTCGGCCAGATCCGCGAGACCGGCGCGCAGCCGAGCGGCTTCCGCCGCGGCGGAGCGTCCGAGGGCGGCACCGGTGCGGGCCGACCGGCCCGCCGCGCGGGCGAACCCGGCGAGTTCGGGGACCGGGCCCGCGGCGGCCCAGGCGTCGTCGGGGTCGGCGCCCAGCGCCAGCAGGCCCGCGACCCTGCGCAACGCCTCACCGGCCGGGCCGTCGAGCCGTCGGGCCGCGGCTCCGACGGCGTCCGCCACGGCGAGACCGGCGGCGAGGCAGGTCGCGAGGAGATCCCAGGCGGCGGCCAGATCCGCGGAGTCCACCGACGCAGCCGGTCCGCGGGCCGCCCGCCGGGCGAGCCACAGCAACCCGCCGCCCAGCGCGGCGCCGACGACCGCGCCGCCCATCCCGCCGAGGGCTCCGCCGAGCGCGGCCCCGGCAGGGACGAGCACCGCGAGGACCGCGGTGCGGGGCGGCGCCGCGGCCGTCGTCGACCCGGTGACGGCACGCAGCCCGCGCAGCCGCCCCGGTCCGGGACGCCCGCCGCCGACGACCAGGGCGAGCGCGGCGAGCCCGAGCGCGGCCGCGGTCACGTCGGCACCGCCGCACGCAGGATCCGGTCGGCCCACGCCGCCCCCGCGACCGTGAGGCCGACCCCGGTCAGCAGCAGAGCGGGCCCGTGCAGCCCGGTGCGCAGCACGGTCAGCGGCGCGATGCCCATCAACTGCCCGAGACCGATCCCGGCCAACGGCAACGCGGTCAGCACCGACGCCGTCGCCCGAGGCCCGGCGAGCTGGGCTCGCACCCGGGCTCCGTGCGCGATCCGCCAGCGGATGTCGTCGAGCAGGCCGGTGAGCAGGACGGCGAGCGGGGCACCATGGGTGTCGGCGAGTTCCCAGGCCGAGGCGACCCGCTCGACGTCGCGCCGGGCGGGGCCCCGCGCCGTCCGGCGCAGGGCCTCGGGGACCGGCTCACCGATCCGCGCGGCGACCGCAGCCGGCTCGAGCAGCGCGCGGGCGAGTGGCCCGTCGTGCACGTGGCCGGCCAGCGCGGCCGCGGGGTGCGCGCCGGTGCGCAGCTCGTCGGTGATCCGGGCGAGTGCGTCGGCGAGTTCGGCCGCCGTCGACCCGGCCCGGTCCGCGGCCCGACGTGTGGCGATCCGGCGCCGCACTCCCCACGCCACCCCCGCCGCGCACACCGCGCCGGCGGGGCCCAGGAGCAGCCACCCCAGCGGGGCGGCGAGCAGCGGCAACGGCGGAGCGAGCAGCCGGGCCGTCGGGAGGGCGGTCCCGGTGCCGGTCAGGGCCCGCCACCGGGACCGCCCCGGCGCCGCGGGCAGTGTCAGCACCGCCAGCGCGAGCAGGACGGGGACCGCCACGCCCTGCGGTGTCCCGGGAAGTGCGCTCAGCACGGCACACCGACCCCGCGCTCGCGCAACAGCGTCGCGAGCTCGTCGCGGCCCGGCCCGACCCCGGAGCCGCGGCTCCAGGCGGCGGTGACGTGGGGGGTGCCGTCGTCGGAGCGGCCCAGCACACCGATCTCGTCGAGCGTCCGGCCGGCGCCGGGGCGGCGTCGCATGTGCAGCACGACCTGCACGGCGGCGGTCAGCTGCCCGTCGAGCGCGGTGGGGGACATCCCGCCGAGCCCGGCCAGTGCCCGCATCCGGGCGGGGATCTCGCGGACCGAGTTCGCGTGCACGGTGCAGCCGCCGCCGTCGTGACCGGTGTTCATCGCCGCCAGCAGGTCGCACACCTCGGCGCCGCGAACCTCGCCGACGACCAGCCGGTCCGGCCGCATCCGCAACGCCTGACGTACCAGTTCGCGCAGCGGAACCCCGCCCGAGCCCTCGATGTTCGGGGGCCGGGCGACCAGCCGCACGACGTGCGGGTGGCGTGGGGAGAGCTCCTCGGCGTCCTCGACGGTGATCAGGCGCTCACCCGGGTCGACCGCGCCCAGCAGCGCATTGAGCAGCGTGGTCTTGCCACTCCCCGTCCCACCGGCCACGAGCACGGCCAGCCGGGCGCCGACGATCGCGCGTAGCAGTGCCTCGCCGGTCGCGTCGAGGGTGCCGGTCCGCCGGAGCGCGGCCAGGTCGTGCCCGGCGGGACGCAGCACCCGCAGCGAGATCGCGGTCCCGGCCGCCGCCACCGGTGGGAGGACGGCGTGCAGCCGGACCCCGGCGTCGGGGAGCCTGCCGTCGACGCAGGGGCTCGCGTCGTCGAGGCGGCGGCCCGCGGCGAGTGCCAGACGCTGGGCGAGTCGCCGGACCGCGGCCTCGTCGGTGAAGGTGATGCCGGTACGGCGCAGTCCGTCGCCGCGGTCGACCCAGACGGCGTCGGGGGCGGTGACCAGCACGTCGGTGGTCATCGGGTCGCGCAACAGCGCGTCGAGCGGGCCCGCTCCGGTGAACTCCTGGCGCAGGGTGCGGAGCGCGGCGAGGACGTCCAGATCGGACGCGACCCCACCGGACTCGGCCCGCACCGCAGCGGCGACGGCGGCCGGCCCGGTCTCGCCGCCCGCGTCGGCCAGCCGGGCCCGCACCCGGTCGACCAGCGGGTTCACGACGCCGCCCGCCGGATGCCGGCCGCACCGGGGAGGCGCTCGTGCACGGCCCGGGCCGCGGTGGCCAGCGGGCCCCGCCCGGAGCCGGGCGTGCGGCCCCGTTCGAGAGCGCCGGCGAGGTCCCGCTCGGGACGCATGGTCGTGAGCAGCGGCAGCCCGAGAGAGGTGACGACCTCGTCGGGCGTGATCCCGCCGGGGGACGGCCCGCGCACGACGAGCTCCACGGCCCGGGCATGCTCGGCGAGCACGTCGGCGACCCGGGCGGCCGCGGCGCAGGATCGCAGCCCGGCGGGCACCACCAGGACGGTCAGGTCGGCTCTGCCGAGAGCGGTGAGCGCGGCATCGGTGGGGTAGCGGGGCAGGTCGCACACGACGGTGCCGCCCGCGCGGCGCCCGGCGTCGAGGACCGCGGTGACCGCGGCCGGTTCGGGTCCGTGCGGGGAGCGTGCGCAGGACAGCACCGACAACGCGGTGCGCCCGGACCCGGCCCGTGGGAGCGCGGCGTGCAGCGACGCGGCGCGCACCCGGCCGTCGTCGACCGACAGCTCCGGCCAGCGCAGCCCTGCCTCCTGCTCCAGCCCGACCATCAGGTCGAGGCCGCCGCCGAGCGGGTCGCAGTCGACCAGCAGCGCGGACTCCCCGGCTCGCGCGGAGGTCAGCGCGACCGCGGTGGCGAGCACCGAGGCACCCGCCCCACCGCAGCCGCCGACCACGGCCAGCACCCGGCCCGCCCGCCCGTCGCCCGCTGCTCGTTCCCGGGCGTCGGCGAGGATCCCGGCCAGGCCCGCCTCGCCCTGGGGGAGCTGCACGACCCGGTCCGCGCCGAGGGCGACGGCGAGCCGCCAGTCCTCCGCGGCGGGCTCGCCGGGGACGGTGATCACGACGCCGTCGCGGCGCGGGAAACCGGCCTCGCCGCAGCGCCGGGCCCCGGACCGGTCGAGCAGGACGACCGGTGCACGGGCCCAGGCCCGGCGGGCGTCGGCCGCGTCGACCGCGCGCTGGGCGTCCATGTCGGCTGCTGCGGCGAGCCGTAGCAGCGCGTCGAGCAGCTCGGGATCGTCGGCCACGATCAGGCAGCGCCGGTCCATCGCGTCGTCCTCCACACCGGCCCGCCGGTGCGAGCCCCGGTATCGAGCGTGCGGCCTCGGGAGGGCTCCGCCGGCCTCGATCGCGGGCCTGTGGACAACTTCGTGGAAACGGCTCGGCCTGTGGACAACTTCCCGGTTCCGTCGGTCCCGTGCGGGACGATGGAGCACAGGGGTGGGCCCTCGCGGGCGTGCGACGCAGGAGCGGTGCCGGGGCCGAGAGCAAGGGCACCGGAGACCGAGGCGGAGGCGGAGGACACGACTGTGTCCGTCCCGACCCGGACGTAGGACGACCCCCGCCAGGGGGATTGGCGGGGGCCGTCGGCTGGTTCAGCCCCGGGGGGTCGAGCTGAACCCGCTCGGACCAGGTCCGAGCTCGGTCAACTGTAGCCGGAACATGTCGGTCGCGCCCATACTCCGGCCGAGGGCTGCGCCGACCGGTACCGGGGACGACGTCACTCCCGGCGCCCGGCGGGGTGAAGTGCGCCACTGACCGGTGGGCGCATCCGGGCGACCGGTCGCATGCAGTCGATCACTCTCCGCTGCTGGCGTCGGTCTGCTCGCAGCCGGGCCGGACGGTGCCGGGACGGGTGGGGTTCACCGTGGGGTCGACGGTCGGGGGATGTGGACGGAGTGGAGGGCCGGGGAGGTGCGCTCCGCGTTTCGGGCACGCTGGACCTCGTGCCCGAGACCTCCAGAGCCCCCGCCGCACCGGACCGGACCGCCGGTGCCGCCGTCCCCCGAGCGGTGTTCCTCGACCTCGACAACACGATCATCGCCGGGTCGAGCGCGCTGGCGTTCGCGCGACCGTTCGCCCGTGCCGGTCTGATCGACCGCGCGACCGTCCTGCGCGGGGCGTGGGCTCAGCTGTTGCTCGTGCTCGCCGGCGCGGACGCGTCCACGATGGACACCCTGCGCCGCCGGATGGTGCTGATCTGCGAGGGCTGGGAGGTGGCGCGGGTCCGCACGATCGTCGCCGAGACGCTGCAGGAGATCATCGGTCCGCTCGTGTACCCGGAGGCGCTCCGGCTGATCGAGCACCACCGCGCGCAGGGGGCGGAGATCGTGCTGCTGTCGGCGTCGGGGTTCGAGGTCGTCGAGCCGATCGCCGAGCTGGTCGGGATCGAACGGTTCCGGGCGACGCGGATGCACGTCGTGGACGGCCGCTACGCCGGGGAGATCGCGTTCTACTGCTACGGCGAGGGCAAGGCCGTCGCGGCCCGGGAGATCGCCGAGGAGCTGGGGTTCGACCTCGCGCACTGCGCCGCCTACACCGACTCGATCACCGACCTGCCGCTGCTGGAGGCGGTCGGCCGGCCGTCCGTCGTGAACCCCGACCGCGAGCTGCGGGCGATCGCCCGTGAGCGGGGGTGGCCGGTGCTCGCGTTCGTCCGCGCGGCGTCCCGGCGGGACCGGTTGTTCCGGCTGCGCGACCGGTTGTCGGACCGGTTCGTGGCCGGGGCCCGGGGCGGTGCTCCCGCCGGTCCGGCGATCGACGCGGAGGGTGCGGACGCCGGCGGGGTCGGTGCGGCCGGGCCGTGGCGGGACCCGGCGCTGCTCGGCGCCGCCGCGGTCGGCGGGGTGCTCGCGGCGCTGCTGGCGGGCGCAGCGGTCACCCGGTCCGCCCGCGGCGGCCGCTGACACGACGGCCGGCCTGGGGACAGGTCGGCGCTGCCCGAGGTCGGGTGGTCCGCACTTCGCGCGACCAGTGTCCTCGGCCCGTCCCCGACTGATCCCTGCGTACTGCGTGATCGGGGAGTGCTCGCTGTGCAGGCCCGGTGCTCGTCGATCAGCGCGTCAGTGCTGGTCGCGGCGCCCGGGGCGACACTCGTGTGCTGATCGATCGGTGAGGAGGGGCGGCGCGGGACGAGGGGCGACGGGGCAGGGCGCCGGAGCAGGGGCCGCGGGGCGGAGGATGGACCGTGCCGCGCCGGGCTGAGCCACTAGGACCGTGCCGCGACGTGCGACGTGCGACCGGGGCCGTGCTGGACTGCGTCGCCGTCCAGCGCCGACCCACTGTCGATCAGTACATGAGTGCTGCCCAGACAGCGGCCACCAGCGCTCATGTACTGATCGACGGCGTCGCACGGCCCCACGGCGCACCGGGTGGGCCGGCGACCGGGGCGACAGGCAAGGTGTGGGCGAACGGGCAGGCGTGGCGGGCGGACGGCTCGACCGGAGCGGCCCGGCGTGGCCGACGCCGTCCAAGCGCCGACGCCGTCCAACAGCACCGACGCCGTGCAACAACGCGGCCGGTCACTCCGATGCAGGCGGCCTCGGGCGGAGTGCCCCGGCGCGGATCATGCGAGCCGTGTCCGGTGTGAGTGCGGTGCGGCGCAGGAATGCGCCCACAACCCGACCGCGACCGCCGTCCGGGCGTCGTCGAGCACCCACCCGGCGGTCGTCGCCGGTCACCCTGTGCTGCTGAACCGGTGCACATCGGTGAGGGGGTTGCCCACATCACGTTCCGGGTCTACGAAGGAGCCACGGACCCCGGCCGGGCCAGGGGCGTCTCGGAGGAGAAGAGGCGTCTCCCCTGACCGGGCTCCGTACGTGGGGACCGGACCACGTCCACGCCGAGCACGCCGCGGGAGGCATGTCGTCGTGGGCCTGCGAACCGGGACGCCGGGCGCCGAGGCCGCGCAACACGGCACGTAGTGCACGCCAGGACGCCGGTTCCCACGTCGGGCCGGGTGGCGCCCCTCGGGGCACCACCCGGCTCCTTCATGTGGCACGTCCGTGGCTCAGCCGGACTGCGCGGCGGCGATCGACAGGCCCTCCCGCCCGCCCGCCTCCCACTCCGCGCAGGTGTGGACGATCCAGCGGGCCAGCCCGTCGGGCGTTCCGGACGCGAACGCCGCCGCGGCATCCCGGTACTCCGCGGTGCGGCGCAGGAACCCCACCTCGGGCACCGACAGACCGCGCGGGTCCAAGCCGGTCGACATCGCGGTCAGCCGGGCCGCCGCCCGGGCCACGACCCCGTCGGCGGTGCCGAACGGCGCCAGGGTCAGCAGCTCGCCGTGCACGACGGCGACCAGCACCGGAGCCGGCACCGAGGTGCCCCCGCCGATCAGGTCGGCCAGTGCGGTGAGCCGCGCCGACGTCGCCGGGCGCGGCCTGCCCAGCACCTGCTCGTGCTCGTCGGTGGGCACGAGGTCCCCCGCGGCCAGCACGTGCAGCCGGGCGAGTCCCTGCAGCGGGGCCCGGCGCCAGGTGTCGAGGAGCTTGGCACGCTCGTCGGCGATCCGGACGGCGCCCGCGAGGACCGGGTCGGAGACGTGGTCGGCGGTGACCGGTCGCAGCGGGGCCCCGTCGATCGCGGCGGAGGAGCGGGCGGCGCGCAGGGCGGCCTCGGCGGCCGTCGCGGGCCAGCCGCGCCGGTTGACCGGCTGGTTGTGCACCTCGGTGGCCGCGTCGCGGGCGCGGGCGACCGCCTCGGCGACGCCGGGGAGTGCGGCGAGCGGGGCGAGCGGATCGGCTGCTGCGGGGCGGGCCATGGACGTCATCGTCCCAACCGGGGGGGGCTACCGCCCGGTAGTACCCCTGCGGTGTGGACCGCTCGGCGACCGGTCGTGGTGATCCGTCGACCGCCGGACATCCGCCCGCCCGCCGTCAGAGGGCCCGGGGACACCCTGTCGCGTCCGGGAACGGCCCCCCACCTGCGCGGACGGTCAGGTGTGGCGTCCGTGTCCGGTCGGTACCTGTCCCGACAGACGGTGCACGGGCGAGGACGGTTCACTAGCGTCGGACCGCACACGTGTGCGCACACCGAGTGCGCCCGAGGCCGCCACGTCGGCCCGAAGTGACCCGCCGCGTCGAGGAGGACACCAGGACATGGCCGAGTCCGAGAAGAGTTCCGCGCTCAGCGCGCTCTCCAGCGAGAGCAGGTCGTTCCCGCCGTCGGAGGAGTTCGCGTCGCAGGCGAACGCCACCGCCGACTGGTACGACCGTGCCGATGACGACCGCGAGGGGTTCTGGGCCGAGCAGGCCGACCGTCTGCACTGGACGAAGAAGTGGGACACCGTCCTGGACTGGCAGCCCCCGTTCGCGAAGTGGTTCGTCGGCGGTGAGCTGAACGTCGCCTACAACTGCGCCGACCGGCACGTCGAGGCCGGCAACGGCGACCGCGTCGCCATCCACTGGGAGGGCGAGCCCGGAGACTCCCGCACGATCACTTATGCCGACCTGCAGCGCGAGGTCTCCAAGACCGCGAACGCGCTGACCGAGCTGGGCGTCGGCAAGGGCGACCGCGTCGCCATCCAGCTGCCGATGATCCCCGAGGCCGTGTTCTCGATGCTGGCCTGCGCCCGCCTGGGTGCGCTGCACAGCGTCGTGTTCGGCGGGTTCTCCCCGGGCGCGCTCAAGGCGCGCATCGAGGACGCCGAGGCCAAGGTGCTGATCGCCAGTGACGGTCAGTACCGCCGCGGCAAGCCGGCTCCGATGAAGGAGAACACCGACGAGGCCGTCGCGGGCACCTCGATCGAGAAGGTCCTCGTCGTCAAGCGGACCGAGACCGACGTGCCGTGGACCGACGGCCGCGACGTGTGGTGGCACGACGTCGTCGACGGTGCGTCCGACCAGCACACCCCGGAGTCCTTCGACTCCGAGCACCCGCTGTTCATCCTCTACACCTCGGGCACCACCGGCAAGCCGAAGGGCATCCTGCACACCTCCGGCGGCTACCTCACGCAGTCCGCGTACACCCACAACGTGGTGTTCGACCACAAGCCGGGCGAGAGCGTCTACTGGTGCACCGCCGACATCGGCTGGGTCACCGGTCACACCTACATCGTCTACGGGCCGCTCGCGAACGGCGCCACGCAGGTGATCTACGAGGGCACGCCGAACACCCCGCACGAGGGCCGGCACTGGGAGATCGTCGACAAGTACAAGGTCTCGATCTACTACACCGCCCCGACCCTGATCCGCACGTTCATGAAGTGGGGCGAGGACATCCCCGCGAAGTACGACCTGTCCTCGCTCAGGGTGCTCGGCACGGTCGGCGAGCCGATCAACCCCGAGGCCTGGATGTGGTTCCGGGAGAAGATCGGCAAGGAGCGCTGCCCGATCGTCGACACCTGGTGGCAGACCGAGACCGGCTCGCAGATGATCGCCCCGCTGCCGGGCGTCACCGCGACCAAGCCGGGCTCGGCCATGCGTGCGCTGCCGGGCATCTCGGCCGCCGTCGTCGACGACACCGGCACCCCCGTGGGCAACGGCGAGGGCGGCTACCTCGTCCTCGACAAGCCGTGGCCGTCGATGCTGCGCGGCATCTGGGGTGACACCGAGCGCTACAAGGAGACCTACTGGTCCCGCTTCGCCGAGCAGGGCTACTACTTCGCCGGCGACGGTGCCAAGTACGACGACGACGGCGCCATCTGGCTGCTCGGCCGCGTCGACGACGTCATGAACATCTCCGGGCACCGCATCTCGACCACCGAGGTGGAGTCGGCGCTGGTCAGCCACCCGACCGTCGCCGAGGCCGCGGTCGTGGGCGCCTCCGACGAGACCACCGGCCAGGGGATCGTCGCGTTCGTGATCCTGCGCGGGAGCGCGTCGAAGGACGAGGCGAAGGGCGAGCAGGCCATCAAGGCGCTCCGCGACCACGTCTCCAAGGAGATCGGCCCGATCGCCAAGCCGCGCCAGATCCTGGTCGTGGAGGAGCTGCCGAAGACCCGCTCCGGCAAGATCATGCGCCGCCTGCTGCGCGACGTCGCCGAGAACCGGGACGTCGGCGACGTCTCGACCCTGGCCGACTCGTCGGTGATGGACCTGATCTCGTCCGGCATGAGCGAGTCCAAGGAGGACTGATCGGGTCCCCGGGCCCCGCGCGTGCCGCGGGGCCCGGGACCGATGGGCGACACTGGGGCGGTGGACGACCCGATCGAGGTGCGGCGCGGCTTCGTCGTGCCCGCCCGCGAGCTGAGCTGGCGGTTCTCCCGCGCCTCGGGGCCCGGTGGGCAGGGCGTCAACACCACCGACTCCCGGGTGGAGCTGTCCTTCGACCTCGCGGGCTCGCCGAGCGTCCCCGAGGACCTGCGCGACCGTGCCCTGTCGCGGCTGGCGAACCGGCTCGTCGACGGCGTGCTGACCGTCGTCGCGTCCGAGCACCGCAGCCAGCTCCGCAACCGCGAGGCCGCCCGCGGGCGGCTCGCGACCCTGCTCGGCGAGGCGACCGCGGCGGGTCCGCGCACCCGTCGCCCCACCCGCCCGACGCGCGGGTCGCAGCGCCGCAGGCTCGACGCCAAGAACCGGCGCGGACAGATCAAGAAGCTGCGCGGCCGCCCGGACGAGTGAGGCCCCGTCCCCGGCGTGGCGCAGCCGAGCAGCCCGGCTGACCCCGTGGCACGATGGCGGCTCACCGAACGACGGCCGTCCGGGGGATCCCCAGCTCCCCGGGCAGGCGAGTGCACCAGCAGGAGGGAAGACGGTGGCCAGCAACAGCCAGTCGGGCAACGCGGAGGTTCCGCCGGTCCTGCCCTCGATCCCGCTCACGAACGAGCCGGGGCCGCGCGACGCGTCCCTCGGCGCCCTCGCGAAGGACGTCACCACCCACCTCTCGACCCTGGTCCGGTCGGAGGTGGAGCTCGCCAAGGCCGAGGTCACGGCCGAGGTGAAGAAGGGCGTGCAGGGCAGCGTCTTCTTCGTGATCGCCGCGGTGATCGGGCTGTTCAGCCTGTTCTACCTGTTCTTCACCCTCGCCGAGTTCCTCTCGATCTGGCTCAACCGCGCCGCGGGCTTCGGGATCACGTTCCTGTTCATGCTGCTCGTCGCCGGCCTGTTCGGCTTCCTCGGCTACCTGCGGGTCCGCAAGATCCGCAAGCCGGAGCGCACCATCGACTCGCTCAAGGACTCCGCGCAGGTGCTCGCCCAGCGCGGTGACCGCGACAACGTCCGCGAGATCGCCGACGGCACCTCCGGGCGGCACGCAGCCGCGGGCTGATCCGGCGTGTCCGCGACGGCCGGCACCCCGCCCGACCCCTCGGTCGTCCGGATCCCCGGTCCGTGGACGCACCGTGCGGTGTCGGCCAACGGCATCCGCATGCACCTCACCGAGTACGGCCCATCGACCGGCCCGCTCGTCGTGCTGCTGCACGGCTTCCCGGAGTTCTGGTGGACCTGGCGCCACCAGCTCCTCGCCCTCGGCGACGCCGGCTACCGGGCCGTCGCGCCCGACCTCCGCGGCTACGGCGACACCGACAAGCCACCCCGCGGTTACGACCTGTGGACCCTCGCCGGGGACTGCGCCGGGCTGATCCGGGCGCTCGGGGAGTCGCGCGCCCACGTCGTCGGGCACGACTGGGGCGCCACGATCGGCTGGACGGTCGCCACGCTGCACCCGCGCCTGGTCGTCTCGCTCACCGGGCTCGGGGCGCCGCACCCGATCGTGATGCGGGACGCGCTGCTGCGCGACCCCCTCGGGCAGGGGGCGGCCAGCCGCTACATGGCCGGGTTCCAGCTGCCGCGGCTGCCGGAGCGCTCGCTGCGCGCCGACGGCGGCGCCCGGGTCGGCCGGATCATGCGGGCCTGGGCGGGGCCGGAGTGGGCCGCGACCGCCGACTTCGCCGACGTCGTGGCCCGCAACGCCGAGGCGATGCGGATCTCCACCGTGGCCCACTGCAGCCTCGAGTACTACCGCTGGGCGATGCGCTCCCAGCTGCGCCCCGACGGCCACCGGTTCGCCCGTGAGGTCTCCCGGCCGGTGGGGGTGCCGGTGCTGCAGGTGCACGGAGCCGACGACCCGTGCGTGCTCGACACCACCATGCGCGGCGACGAGCGGTTCGCCGGCGCCGGGCTGACCCACCACACGCTCCCGGCCACCGGGCACTTCCCGCAGCAGGAGCACCCCACACACGTCACCGCCCTGATCGGTGCCCATCTGCAGCGCTGCGACGGCTGATCCGAGACCGGTTCCCCGTCGTCCGACGTGCACGGATACGCTCGGCCACCGTGCGGATCCTGATCGTGGGAAGCGGTGCGCGTGAGCACGCCATCGCCGTTGCTCTGGCGCAGGACCCGGAGGTGACGGCGCTCGCCGTCGCCCCCGGCAACGCGGGAACGGCCGCGGTGTCCGAGCAGCTCGGGCTCGACGTCACCGACAACGGTGCCGTCGTCGAGCTGGCGCGGACCTGGAAGGCCGACCTCGTGGTCATCGGGCCGGAGGGCCCGCTGGTCAACGGCGCGGCCGACGCGGTCCGGGAGGCCGGGATCCCCTGCTTCGGCCCGAGCGCCGAGGCGGCCCGGATCGAGGGGTCCAAGGCGTTCGCGAAGGCCGTGATGAGCGCGGCGGGGGTGCCGACGGCCTCGTCGGTCGTCGTCGACAACCCGGCGCACCTCGACACCGCGCTGTCGGTGTTCACCCCGCCCTACGTCGTCAAGGACGACGGATTGGCCGCGGGCAAGGGCGTCGTCGTGTCCGACGACATCGAGGTGGCCCGCGCGCACGCCCTCGGGCTGCTCGACGCCGGCCACCCGGCGCTGCTGGAGTCGTTCCTCGACGGGCCCGAGGCGTCGCTGTTCTGCCTCGTCGACGGCGCCACCGTCGTGCCGCTGCTGCCCGCGCAGGACTTCAAGCGCGTCGGCGACGACGACTCCGGCCCCAACACCGGCGGCATGGGCGCCTACTGCCCGCTGCCCTGGGCGGGCGAGGACCTCGCCGAGGAGCTCGTCGCCCGGGTCGTCGCGCCGGTCGCCGAGGAGATGGTGCGCCGCGGGACCCCGTTCACCGGGCTGCTCTACGCCGGTCTCGCGCTGACCTCGGAGGGCCCCGCGGTCATCGAGTTCAACTGCCGCTTCGGGGACCCGGAGACCCAGGCCGTGCTGGCGCTGCTGCGCACCCCGCTGTCGCAGCTGCTGTTCGCCACCGCGACCGGCACGCTCGCCGAGCAGCCCGCGATCGAGTGGGCCGAGGGGGCTGCGGTGACCGTCGTCGTCGCCGCGGAGGGGTACCCGGCCACCCCGCGGCTCGGTGACGTCATCACCGGCGCCGAGGGCGACGGCGTGCTGCACGCCGGCACCCGTCGCCGCGACGACGGCGCGGTCGTCTCCTCCGGCGGGCGCGTGCTGTCGGTCGTGGGCACCGGCTCCGACCTCGCCGCCGCCCGGGCCGAGGCCTACGCGCGGCTGGCGCCGGTCCGCCTCGCGGGCTCGCACCACCGCACCGACATCGGTCTCAAGGCCGAGCGGGGCGAGGTCAGCGTCCCGGTTGCGCAGGGTTGATGTTACCGCCGCGTAACGCCCGTATGGCCTAGCGCGATTAGTCCGAATGGGCCCACCTGGGCATTCGAAAGCCGGTTGTTCGATGATCATGAAGAGCCGGTTAAAACGGACACCAGGGTTTGATCTCCACCGGTGCGGCGGGGAATCGTCCTGTGGCACAGGGGCACAGCCGGTGCCCCTGAACCTCAGGAGGATCATCATGGCCCACGCTCCCCAGCAGGCCCGTCGTCGTCGCGCCCTCGCCCTCGTGGGTGGCGTCGTCGCCGCGCCGCTCGCCGCCCTGGCGTTCACCGGTACCGCGCAGGCGGCCGAGCTGACCCCGGTCGCCGAGTACCTCGACGAGACCGTCGCCGCCACCGACGCGCAGGTCGGCGCGGTCGTCGACGCCCTGGGCTTCGAGGCCGAGTGACACCGGGCGGGCCCCGTGCCCGCCCCGGTTCGTGACTGACCGCGCGCCCGGGAGGGGCTCCCGCCCGGGCGCGCGGTCCGGTCCCCAGGGGGCCGCCGCCTAGGCTCGGCGGGGTGACCCGCCTGACCGTCGCCGCCCGCGCCGCCGTCGCCCCGTTCCATGTCATGGACGTCTGGGCGGCCGCCGCCGAGCGGGCCCGCACCCACGGCGACCTGATCAACCTCTCGGCCGGGCAGCCCTCGACCCCGGCGCCGGAACCGGTCCGCGCGGCCGCCGTCGCCGCCCTGGGGTCCCAGGTGCTCGGCTACACCGTCGCCCCCGGCATCTCCGAGCTGCGCGAGGCCGTCGCCGGGCACTACCGGCGGACCCGGGACCTGGACGTCGACCCGGGTGACGTCGTCCTCACCACGGGCTCCTCCGGCGGGTTCCTGCTGGCCTTCCTCGCCGCGTTCGACGCGGGCGACCGCGTGGCCATGGCCCGTCCCGGCTACCCCTGCTACCGCAACATCCTCGCCGCGCTGGGCTGCGAGGTCGTCGAGCTGCCGTGCGGTCCCGCCACCCGGTTCCAGCCCACGGTCGAGATGCTCGAGGCGCTCGACGAGCCGGTGAAGGGCCTGATCGTGGCCAGCCCGGCGAACCCCACCGGCACCGTCCTCGACCCCACCGAGCTCGCCGCGCTCGCGTCCTACTGCGAGGACCGCGGCATCCAGCTCGTCAGCGACGAGATCTACCACGGCATCACCTTCCCGGGCAGCCCCGCGACGAGCTGCGCCTGGGAGACCTCCCGCGAGGCCGTGCTGGTCAACTCCTTCTCGAAGTACTTCTCGATGACCGGCTGGCGGCTCGGCTGGCTGGTCTGCCCCCCGCGGCTGCGGCGCACCGTCGAGGGCCTCGCCGGCAACTTCACCGTCTGCCCGCCCGCGCTGCCCCAGCACGCCGCGCTCGCCGCGTTCGACGAGGCGAGCTACGCCGAGGCCGACGCCCACGTCGTGCGCTACGGCCGCAACCGCGACCTCCTCCTCGACGGACTGCGCGCACTCGGGACCACCCGGCTCGCCCCTGCCGACGGCGCGTTCTACGTCTACGCCGACATCGCGCACCTGCTGCGCGACGGCGAGGACTCGATGGGCCTGACCTACCGGCTGCTCGACGAGACCGGCATCGCCGTCGCACCGGGGCAGGACTTCGACCCGGTCGACGGCGGTGGCTACGTCCGCTTCTCCGGCGCCGGGACGCCGGAGGCCATCACCGAGGCGCTGGAGCGGTTGCGGGCCTGGGGCTGAACGGTTCTCAGAGCACCAGCTCGGGCTTCACCGCCGTCGCCGTCCACACCCGCTTGCGGTACGCCGCGAACGTCGCCAGTGCGAGCGCGCCGACGAACCAGGCCAGCAGCACCGGCACCGCCGTGCCCACGACACCGGCCAGCTCGCCGCCGTACATGAGGTGCCGGAGCGCGTCGACGGCGTAGCCCATCGGCATCACGTGGTGCACCGGGTACAGCGGCGCGGGGATGGTCTGCCACGGGAACGTGCCGCCCGCCGAGACGAGTTGCAGCACCATCAGCACCAGCCCGAGGAACTGCCCGACCGCGCCGAGCAGCGCGTTGAGGGCGTGCACGATCGCGGTGAAGGTCATCGAGGTCAGCCACAGCAGGGCCAGTGTCGCGACCGGGTGCACCGGTGTGATCCCCAGCAGCAGCGACACCACCGCGTACATGCCGGTGACCTGCACGATCCCCAGCAGGCCGGCCGGGATCCAGCCGCCCAGCGCGATTCTCAACGGGCTCTGCCCGGCCGCGATCGCCCGTCGGGACAGGGGCTGGACCAGCAGGAACAGCACGTAGCCACCGATCCAGGTGGCCAGCGCCATGAAGAACGGGGCCAGCCCGGCGCCGTAGGTGTCGGCCTGGGAGTAGGCGACGTCGCGGGTGGCGACCGGGTCGCCGATGTTCGCGGCGGTGGCCTCCCGGACTCCCGGCGCCGGGTTCGGGATGTCCCCCAGTCCCGAGGCCAGGCCGTCGTGCAGCTGCGTCGCACCGCCGGCGAGCTCGCCGGTGCCCGCGTCGAGCCGGCGAGCCCCGTCGGCGAGTCGGTCGGTGCCGTCGACGGCGGTGCGCTCCCCGGCGACGAGCTGGTCCGCCCCGGTCCGCAGCGCGGTGGCACCGGTGGACAGCTGCGTGGCGCCGTCGGCGAGCTTCCGCACGCCGCCGGACAGCTCGCTCGCGCCGTCGCGCAGGGACCCGGCCCCGTCGGCGGCGCTCGCGATGCCCTGGCTGAGCAGCGGCGCGGACGCGGCCAGCTGCTCGGCGCCGTCGGCGACCTGCCCGGCGCCGGACCCGAGCCGGTCGAGCTGCCCGGACACCTGCTGGACGCGGGCGTTGCCGTCGACGAGCGGCTGCTTGGCCGTCGCCAGCGCGGCGAGGGCCTGCTGGACCTGCTCGTCGGTGAAACCGCGTTCGCGCAGCGACGCGGCGATGGTGCCGTCCGCGGCGTCGAGCTGGTCGGCGAGCCGGGCGCTCTCCTGCGCGACCCGGTCCCCGGCCGCGGCCAGCTGCGCGTTGCCGTCGGCGACCTGGCGGGCGCCGTCGGCGAGCCTGCGCGACTGCGCGGGCAGGTCCGCGGTGGCGCTGCGGAGGGTGCCGAGCCCGGTCGCGAGCTCACCCGCGCCCGAGGACAGCCGGTCCGCCCCGGTCGCCGCGGTCCCGGCACCGGAGGCGAGGGTCCCCGCCCCGGTCGCGAGCCGTTCGGCGCCGCCGGAGAGCTGCGTCGCGCCGTCGAGGAGCCGGCGCTGCCCGGACGCGAGCTCGCCCGCCCCGGAGGTCAGCTGCCCCGCCCCGTCGTGGGCGGTCGCCGCGCCGTCGGCGAGCTTCCCGGCGCCGTCCGCGGCCTCCTGGGTCTTGGTGTGGATGGTGGAGAAGCCGGTGAGGAACCGGTCCGCGGCCTGCGTCCCGACCTCCTTGGCGACCGACTCGCGGACCCGGGTGGTGAGGGTGTCGGCGATCGTGCGGGCCAGGTAGTTGTTGGCGTCGTTCGTGGTGAGCACGAGGATCCCCTGGCGCGGGGTGAACTCACCGGAGGACTGCAGGGCCGCGGTGAAGTCGCGCGGGATCGTCAGGGCGAAGGTGTAGACGTTGTCGCGCACACCGCGGTCGGCCTCGGCGGCGGAGACCCGGTGGAAGTCGAACGAGCCGGACTCGGTCAGCTCCGTCGCGACGTCCTGGCCGACGTTCTGGGCCTTCCCGTCGGCGTCGGTGCCACCCGTGTCCTCGACGACGAGCGCGGCAGGCACCTGGTCCAGACGGGAGTAGGGGTCGCCGTTGGCGTAGAGGTAGAAGCCCGCGTAGAGCATCGGGATCAGCAGCAGGGCGAGCACCGCCAGGACCGGCAGCCGCCCGGCGGTGATCCGCCTCAGCTCGCTGATCGCCATCCTGACCGCGCTCATGAGGTCCTCTCCGTGGTGTCGTTCCCGGTGGTCCCGCTGTCGGCCGTGGTCCCGGGGGGTTCGGTGGCGTCGGGCGGCTCCGGGGCGGGCTCCGCGCCGGGCAGGATCGCCGTACCGGCGTCCTCCGTGCCGGTGCCGGTGGCTGTGCCCGGGTCGGGGGCCGGCGCGGCCCCGGACGGGCGGCGCAGCAGCCGCCGGGTCCAGCCCTGCGGCAGGTCGTCGGCCCCCTGCGGCGCGACGACGGTCAGCGGCCCCGTCGGGTCCTCCGGCCTGCTGTGCCGCCCGGGCGGCTCCGGGAACGCGCCGGCGTCGCCGCCGCCGAGCCGGACCGCCGGCACCCCCAGCAGCGCCGCCGACCCCTCGGTGCAGGTCACGACCACGGTGAACCCGGCACGGGCGTGCTCGGAGGCCACCTGCCACCAGGTCACCGGAGAGCCGCCGTGCCGGTCCGGCGCGGTCAGGACGAGCACCCGCACCCCGGGCCGGGACGCGGCGAGGGCGGTCATCAGCCCGATCCGCACGGGTGCGGGCACGTCCTCGAACCGCGAGCGCACCCAGCTCTCGGCGCCCCGCGCGCACAGCCACTCGGTCACCGCCCGCGGTGTGGTGCCGCGCCCGGCCATCGCCAGCTCCTCGCCGACGACGGTCCGCAGCGGCAGCACCGGCTCCGGCTCGCTGACCCCCGGAGTGTCGACGACGGCAACGGCCCGGCGCAGCCGGCGGGGGGCGTCGTCGCCGTCGAGGGTGACGGTGCCCCGGTCGGGCCGTATCCGCCCGGCGAGCGCCAGCGCGAGCGCGGTGTGCCCGGACCCGGGGGTGCCCGCGACCAGCAGGACCGAGCCGGGGACGGCGCGCAGCGAGGTCGGCGCGAGCAGCACCCCGTGGGCGCCGTCGACGGCGACGCCCTCGGCGACGAGGGCCGCCTCCGGATCGGATGCGGAGGAGGGGGCGGACAAGGGGGCGGAGCTGGTCATGACGGTCCTGCTGTCCTGGGCGCCACGGGCCGCGCGAGTCCCGGCGATCGCGGGTCCGCGCAGCTCACCGGCACCGGTCGGGGGTCGGGGCCACCGGCGCGCAGCGGTGCGTACGCACGGGCGCGACGGCGGCGGAAGCCTAGGCCGACGCCTGCTCCGGCGTCCGGCCGTCGCCCAGTGTGGACCCGATCGTGCGGGCCGACTTGACCTCGGACGACAGTGAGTTGACTCTGCGCGACACTGTGACGGCGGCGACGGGCCTCCGACGCGCCCCGTCGCCGATGCCGCCCGACGGGTTCCCGACCGGATCGACGGTGGAGCGGGGCGGCGGCCTCAGCTGCCGAGGACGGTGCGGGGCAGCATCCCGGGACCGCCGGGGGAGCCGGTGCTGGCCGGGCCGACCTCGCCGATCCGGTCCAGTGCCGCCTTGATGTGCTTGTCGCCGACGTCGCGGTGGGTCATCAGCCGCAGCTTGCCCGCGATGGCACCTGCGCGGACCCCGGCCTCGGCGAACGTGGCGATCGTGCCGCGCACGTCGGCCACGTCCACCAGCACGATGTTGGTCTGCGGCTCGCGGACCCGCCAACCGCGCTCGCGCAGCCCGGCGGCGAGCCGCGTCGCGAGGTCGTGGTCCTCGGCGAGCCGGTCGATCTCCTCCAGCGCGACGAGTCCGGCCGCGGCCAGCACCCCACCCTGCCGGACGCCGCCGCCGAGCATCTTGCGCAGCCGGCGGGCGTGCTCGACGAACTCCGTCGACCCCGCGACGACCGATCCGACCGGTGCACCCAGCCCCTTGGACAGGCACACCGCGACCGTGTCGGCGCCGACGGTCAGCGCGCCCGGCGGGACCCCAAGCGCGACCGCGGCGTTCCACAACCGGGCGCCGTCGAGGTGCACCGACAGCCGGGCGGCCCGTGCCGCTGCGGCGACGGCGGCGTGCTCCTCCGGAGCGGTCACGGTGCCGCCCGCGGAGTTGTGCGTGTTCTCCAGGCACAGCAGCACCGGGCGCAGCGCGGCGTAGGAGCCGTCGTCGACGGCGGCCCGGCGCACCGCCGCGGCGGTGACCTTGCCGGGGCCCGCGTCGTGCGGCAGCGGCCGCGGCATCCCGCCGGCCAGCCAGGCGGCCGTGCCCAGCTCGAAGTCGAGCACGTGGGCGCCCTGCGGGGCGAGGAACGCCTCGCCCCGGCCGAGCCTGCTCATCAGCGCGATCAGGTTGGCCATCGACCCGGTGGGGGTCCACAGCGCGTCGGCGGCGCCGAGCAGGCCGGCGACCCGTTCCTCCAGCTCGCGCATGGTGGGGTCGCCGTCGAGCACGTCGTCGCCGACCTCGGCCTCGGCCATCGCCCGACGCATTGCCTCGGTCGGCAGCGTGACGGTGTCCGACCGCAGGTCGACGGGCTCACCGGGGGCCGGGGCGGCCGCCGCGCCGCGCGTGCCACCACGCGACGACCAGCGGCTTCTGGGTGACGGGCGCACGCCTCCAGTGTGTTCCATACCGGTCACGGTGAGAACGGCAGGGTCACGAAACGGTCACGGTCCCCCGTCCCACCTGGGCGTCGAGTCCGGTATCTCACTCGTCCGGATGGGGCCGGTCTTGGCACTATGTGGCGATGGCGGCCCCGAAACAGACCGAGAAGGGTGAACGGCGCCGCGCCCTGCTGGTGGCGGCGGCAGCGGAGCTGCTGGCCGAGAGCGGGTTCGACGCGATCCGCCACCGCGCCGTCGCCGAGCGCGCCGGGGTGCCGCTGGCCGCCACCACGTACTACTTCTCCTCACTGGAGGACCTGGTGTCAGCTGCGCTCGACCGGCTGGCCCGCACCGAGCTCGCGGACGCCCACGACTGCCTCGCCCGGCGCGACGATCCGGCCGAGATCGTGCTCGACCTGCTCCTCGGGCCGCGCTCGCGCACCGACGGCCTCGACGCCGTCCTGTGCCGGTTCGAGCGGCTGATCGGCTCCGGCAGGCGCCCGTTCCTGGCCGGGCTGCTGCGGGCCCAGCGCGTCGAGTTCGACGCCCTGCTCGACGAGGCCCTCACCCGCGCGACTGGCCGTCGCCCGGGGCCGGGGGAGGTCCGCCGGCTGACCGCGCTCGTCGACGGCGTCGTCCTCACCGCGCTGATCGAGGCCGACCCCGACCCGCGTGCGGTCGGCCGGGTCGCCCTGCGCGAGGCGTTGGACGCGCTGCCCCGGACGTGAGCCCCCGGGTGTGAGCCTGTGCTCCCGACCGTGGCGGGGCCGTGAGCAGCCATTACCATCGCGCCACGTGATTCCCAACGTGCTGGCCGCGCGCTACGCGAGCCCCGAGCTGGTCCGCCTCTGGTCTCCGGAGTACAAGATCCAGCTGGAGCGACGGCTGTGGATCGCGGTGCTGCGGGCCCAGCGCGACCTGGGCATCGAGGTGCCGTCGTCGGTGATCGACGACTACGAGGCCGTCGTCGAGCAGGTCGACCTGGGCTCGATCGCCGCCCGCGAGCGCGTCACCCGGCACGACGTGAAGGCCCGCATCGAGGAGTTCAACGCCCTCGCCGGCCACGAGCACGTGCACAAGGGCATGACCAGCCGCGACCTCACCGAGAACGTCGAGCAGCTGCAGATCCGGCTGTCGCTGGAGCTCGTCGCCGACCGGACCGTCGCGGTCCTGGCGCGGCTCGGGCGTCGCGCGTCGGAGTACGCCGAGCTGGTCATGGCCGGGCGCAGCCACAACGTGGCCGCGCAGACGACCACCCTGGGCAAGCGGTTCGCCTCCGCGGCCGACGAGCTGCTCGTCGCGCACGCCCGGCTGGAGGACCTGCGCTCGCGCTACCCGCTGCGCGGGATCAAGGGCCCGATGGGCACCAGCCAGGACATGCTGGACCTCCTCGACGGCGATGCGGCCAAGCTCGACGAGCTGGAGCGGCGCGTCGCCACGCACCTCGGGTTCGCCGAGGCGTTCACCAGCGTCGGGCAGGTCTACCCGCGCTCGCTCGACCACGACGTCGTCACCGCGCTGGTGCAGCTGGCGGCGGCGCCGTCGTCGCTGACCACGACGATCCGGCTGATGGCGGGTGCCGAGCTCGCCACCGAGGGCTTCGCCCCCGGCCAGGTCGGCTCGAGCGCGATGCCGCACAAGATGAACGCCCGTTCCGCCGAGCGCATCAACGGCCTCATGGTGATCCTGCGCGGCCTGTCGGTCATGACCGCCGACCTCGCCGGGTCCCAGTGGAACGAGGGCGACGTCTCCTGCTCGGTGGTGCGCCGCGTCGCGCTGCCGGACGCGTTCTTCGCCCTCGACGGCCTCTACGAGACCACCCTGACCGTGCTCGACGAGTTCGGCGCCTACCCGGCCGTGATCGCCCGCGAGCTCGACCGCTACCTGCCGTTCCTCACCACGACCGCGGTGCTCATGGCCGCGGTGCGGGCCGGGGTCGGCCGGGAGACCGCGCACGAGGTCATCAAGGAGCACGCGGTCGCCGTCGCGCTGGCGATGCGCGAGCAGGGCCAGGCCGACAACGACCTGCTCCAGCGCCTCGCCGGCGACGACCGGCTCGGCCTGCCCGTCGGCACGCTGGACCGGCTGCTGGAGGACCCGCTGCGCTTCACCGGCGCCGCGTCCGCGCAGGTCACCACGGTCACGGAGAAGATCGCCGCGATCACCGCGAAGCACCCCGAGGCCGCCGCCTACACCCCCGGAGGGATCCTGTGAGGCTCGTCCACTCCGGCAAGGTCCGCGAGCTCTACCTCGACGAGTCGCGCGACCCGGCCCAGCTGCTGCTCGTCGCCTCGGACCGGCTGTCGATCTACGACGTGGTGCTCCCGACTCCGGTGCCGGACAAGGGCGCGATCCTCACCGCACTGTCGCTGTACTGGTTCGAGCGCACCGGCGACCTCGTGCCCAACCACGTCATCGGCACCGACGACATCCCCGCCGAGTTCGCCGGGCGCGCCGTCCGCTGCCGCCCGCTGGAGATGCTGCCGGTCGAGTGCATCGCCCGCGGCTACCTCACCGGCCTCGGGCTGAAGGAGTACCAGCGCACCGGCGCCGTCTCCGGCGTCACGCTGCCCGCCGGCCTGGTCGAGGGCTCGAAGCTGCCCGAGCCGATCTTCACCCCGACCACCAAGGCGCCGGTCGGCGAGCACGACGAGTTCATGACCTTCGACGACGTCGTGGCCCTGCTCGGCGCCGACACCGCGGCCCGGCTGCGGGACCTGACCCTGGAGGTCTACCGACGCGGCGCCGAGTCCGCCGCGCAGGGCGGGATCCTCGTCGCCGACACCAAGCTGGAGTTCGGCCGGGACGCCTCCGGCGAGATCGTGCTGGGCGACGAGGTGCTCACCCCGGACTCGTCGCGGTTCTGGCCCGCCGACTCCTACGAGCCCGGTCGCGTGCAGTTCTCCTTCGACAAGCAGTACGTCCGTGACTGGTCCGCCGGGCTGGACTGGGACCGCACCGCTCCCGGCCCCGAGGTCCCCGACGACGTCGTGAAGGTCGTCCACGACCGCTACGCCGAGGTCTACCGCCGGATCACCGGCACCCCCTGGACCTCACCCACCGCCTGACCCCGCGTCGTCACCGCGCCGTGCCACCGGTCCTCGGGCGGCAGCGCGGTACGTCGCACGACCACCGGCCGGGTGCGACGGGCGGGGCGACCCACGCGTGGGGCGCCGGGGAGGCCGCGGGCCGCCGTGGTGGCTGCGCCGAGGTGCTGGTCAGGCCGGGGGCAGGGCGTCGAGCAGGGCCCGGGCGGTCGGGGCGTCGGTGACCAGGCGGTTGAACAGGCCCGCCCTGGCCCCGCCGACGATGCTCGGCACCTTCTCCTCCCCGACGGCGACGGCGATCGTCCGCGGCACCCGGCGCAGCTGGTCCGGGGAGATCCGCACCATCCGGTCGCTGCCCGGGAAGGCGATCGGGCGTCCGTCGGCGCGGTAGAAGTTCAGGCAGACGTCGCCGACGCCGGCGCGCAGCCCCTCGTCGTCGAGGGGGACCGAGGTCGAGATCGAGTCGCGGCCCGCGGGGGGTGCGCCGACGCCGACCAGGGCGGCCTGCGCCCGCGACCAGAACCCGGTGACCCTGCGGAACTCCGGGTCGTCGGCGAGCGTGCGGCTCATCGCCGGTGACGGCATGGCCTGGGTGAACAGGAAGTGCGGGCGCCCGTGCCCGCGTTCGGCGACCGACCGGACGATCTCGTTGGTCTGGTGCCACGCCTCGGGCTCGGCGACCCCGCCGACGGTCGGCACGATCTCGCAGCCGGCCAGCGTGGGCAGCGCGGTGTGGCTCAGCTCCCACACGGTGCGCCCGGAGGACACGAGCAGGACGTCGCCCGCGCGCAGACCGGCCTCCCGCAGCGCCTCACCGACCGGTTCGGCGAGCGACCGGCCGAGGTCACCCGTGACGACCGGGGCCAGCCACACCCGGTCCAGCCCGAGCGCGGCGGCGAGCCGGGGCGCGTCGTCGTCGCCGGTGTGCAGCGAGTCCGGGTCGTGCACGGTGATCTGCACGATCCCGACCCGGCGGGCCTCGGCGAGCAGCCGGGAGACGGTCGGGCGCGACACGGTGAGCCGCTCGGCGATCGCGGCCTGGTTGAGCTCGTCGACGTAGTACAGCCGTGCGGCCCGGTGCATCAGCCCCAGGTCGCGTCCGGAGACATCGTTCGGCGCCATCGCCATCCTCCACTGCGTCGGACCGGTGTCGGTCCAGCCTACTGCACGTTTGTTCAATCAGGAACGGATGTGTTGACGGATGTTCACGGGAGAACGCATGCTCACCGACAGACGTATGCAGCAGCCCGCATGGCACCAATGGAGGTTTCGCCGTGGCAGAGAACATCCCCACCCGGATGCAGGCGGTGGTCGTGCACGGCCCCGAGGACTACCGCCTCGAGGAGGTGGACGTCCCGAAGCCCGGCCCCGGTGAGCTGCTCATGCAGGTCGAGGCCGTGGGCGTGTGTGCGAGCGATCTGAAGTGCTACCACGGCGCCGCGAAGTTCTGGGGCGACGAGAACCGCCCCGCCTGGGCCCAGACCGGCGTGACCCCGGGCCACGAGTTCGTCGGCCGGATCGTGTCCGGTGACGACGAGGGCCTCGCCCTGCACGGCGTGTCCGTCGGCGACCGCGTCGCCTGCGAGCAGATCGTCCCCTGCGAGCAGTGCCGCTACTGCCTGCGCGGCCAGTACTGGATGTGCGGGCCGCACGACATGTTCGGCTTCCGCAACTTCGACGGCGCCATGGCCCAGTACATGCTGGTCCCGACCCGCGCCAGGGTGCACCGGGTCTCCCCGGGCCTGGCGCCGCAGCACGCCGCGTTCGCCGAGCCGCTGTCGTGCGCGCTGCACGCCGTCGAGCGCGCCACGATCTCCTTCGACGACGTGGTGGTCGTCGCCGGGTGCGGCCCGATCGGCCTCGGCCTGATCGCCGGCGCCCGCGCGAAGAACCCCCGCCTGCTGATCGCACTCGACCTCGACGACGAGAAGCTGGAGCTCGGCCGCCGCACCGGTGCCGACCTCACGATCAACATCTCCCGCGAGGACGCGGTCGCCCGGGTCAAGGAGCTCACCGAGGGCTACGGCGCCGACGTCTACCTGGAGGGTTCCGGCGCCGTGCCGGCCGTCGCGCAGGGGCTGAACCTGCTGCGCAAGCTCGGCACCTACGTCGAGTACTCGGTCTTCGGCTCCGAGGTCACCGTCGACTGGTCGATCATCTCCGACGACAAGGAGCTCGACGTCCGCGGCGCCCACCTCGGCCCGCACTGCTGGCCCGCCGCGATCAAGATGCTGGAGGACGGCAAGCTCCCGATCGACGACATCTGCACCCACCAGGTGCCGCTCGCGGAGTTCCAGAAGGCCCTCGACCTGGTCGGCGACACCTCCGGTGCGTCGGTCAAGGTCTCGATCCTCCCGAACGCGTGAGCGCCGCCATGTCGACGACGACATCGCGTGAGACCTTCCTCGACCGCATCGGCATCCCGCACTCCCTGCGCTGGGGCTTCCTCGGCGTGCTGGTCTTCATGACCGGCAACGGGACCGAGTCCAACTTCATCTCCCCGCACATCGAGGCGGTGCTCGGCTCGCCCGAGGCCACCGTCGCGACGATCATCACCGGCTACAGCCTGGCCGTGCTGATCGGCAGCTACCTGTCCGGCGCGCTCGCCGACCTGTGGGGGCCGCGCCGGGTCATGACCCTCGGTGTCGTCGTCTGGGTCGTGTTCGAGGTGCTGTTCCTGCTGAGCCTGCAGGTCGGCAGCCTCCCGCTGGTCGCCGCCACCTACTTCCTGCGCGGCTTCGGCTACCCGCTCTTCGCGTTCGCGTTCCTGGTGTGGATCAACGTCGTCACGCCGTACTCGCGCAACGGCGTCGCCGTCGGCTGGTTCTACGTCATGTTCACCGGCGGCCTGCCCACCCTGGGCTCGCTGTTCGCGCTCGGCATGATCCCGGCCTTCGGCGGCGGCACCGGTGGCGAGACCGCCGCGATGGTCGGCTCGACCGCGCTCGTCGTCGCCGGGTTCCTGATCGCCCGGTTCGGGGTGCACGAGCCGCACGCCACCCGGCGCCTCGCGCCGGCGGGGGAGACCACCGGCCAGGTGCTGACCGCGGGGCTGCGGCTGACCGCGGCCAACCCGAAGATCCTCATGGGCTTCCTGGTCCGGCTGATCAACACCGCGCCGCAGTACGGCATGTTCATCATCCTGCCGACCGTCATCGCGGTGGACCTCGGCTGGGGCCAGAGCCGCTGGCTGACCATGACCGTGTTCGTCTACGCGACGAACATCCTGGTCAACGCGGTGTTCGGGGCCGTGGGCGACCGGTGGGGCTGGCGTCGCACCGTGCAGTGGTTCGGCGTCTTCGGTTCCGCCGTCGGCCTGCTGCTCTGGTGGTACGTGCCGCACGCCGTCCCGGCCGGATCGACCTGGGGGTTCTGGGTCTCGGTCGCCGCGGGCTGCGTGTTCGGCTGCCTGCTCGCCGGGTTCGTCCCGATGGGCGCGATCATGCCCGCGCTCGCACCCGACCACGAGGGCGCCGCGATGGCCATGTACACGACCGCCGCGGGCGGTGCCGCGTTCCTCGGGTCCGGCGTCGTCGCGCTGATGCTGGGGATCGGGGCCGGCAACGTCGGTGTCGTGTGGGCCTTCGTCGCCCTCTACGCGGCCGCGTTCGTGATGGTCTCGTTCCTCAACGTCCCGCAGGACGCCCCCACGCCGCGCGCCGCCGTCGCGACCCCGGTGAAGGAGACCTCGTGACCAGGATCTACGACGACCCCGCCACGTTCGCCGACGACCAGCTTGACGGCTTCCTCGACCTCTACGCCGACCGTGTCCGAGGGGTGCACGGCGGTGTGGTCGCCCACCGTGGCGACGGCGACCCCCAGGTCGCTGTCGTCATCGGGGGCGGGTCGGGGCACTACCCCGCGTTCTGCGGGACCGTCGGGCCGGGGTTCGCGCACGGCGCCGTCGTCGGCAACATCTTCACCTCGCCGTCGGCCGCGCAGGCGTACTCGGTCGCGAAGGCCGCCGACCAGGGCCGCGGCGTGGTGTTCAGCTTCGGCAACTACGCCGGTGACAACATCAACTTCGGGATCGCGGCCGACCGGCTGCGCGAGGAGGGGATCGACACCCGCATCGTGGTCGTCACCGACGACGTCGCCTCCGCCGACGAGGAGTCACGGCGCCGCGGGATCGCCGGCGACTTCACCGTGTTCAAGGCGCTGGGCGCCGCCGCCGCGCGCGGCGCGGACATCGACGAGGTCGAACGGCTCGGACGGGCGGCCAACGCCGCCACCCGCAGCCTCGGCGTCGCGTTCACCGGCTGCACGATGCCCGGCGAGGACGAGCCGCTGTTCTCGGTGCCGGCCGGACACCTCGGGCTCGGCCTGGGCATCCACGGCGAGCCCGGCATCCGCGACGTCCCGATGCTGCCCGCCCGCGAGCTGGCGGAGCTGCTGGTCGACGACGTGCTGAAGCACGCTCCCCCGGGAGCCCCCGCCCGGGTCGGGACGATCCTGAACGGGCTGGGCACCACCAAGTACGAGGAGCTGTTCCTGCTGTGGCGCCACGTCGCGCCGCGGCTGCGCGCCGCCGGGTACGAGCTCGTCGACCCGGAGGTCGGCGAGCTCGTGACCAGCCTCGACATGGGCGGCTGCTCGCTCACCCTGATGTGGCTCGACGACGAGCTGGAGCCGCTGTGGCGGGCGGACGCCTACACCCCCGCCTACCGCAAGACCGCCGCGCCGCTGGCGGCGCTGCGCGAGCCGACCGCCGACGAGCTCGCCGAGGCCGACGCGGTCCTCACCGCGCCCGCGGCGAGCGCCTCGGGCCGGGAGCTGGCGGGCACCGTCCGCGCCGCGCTGGCAGCGACGGAGTCGACGATCCGCTCCCACGAGCACGAGCTGGGCCGGATCGACGCCGTCGCGGGCGACGGTGACCACGGCCGCGGCATGCTCAAGGGCATCACCGCCGCCACCGCCCGGGTCGCCGAGCTCGGCGACGACGTCGGCGGCGGCTGGGTGCTCCAGCAGGCCGGGCAGGCCTGGGCCGAACGTGCCGGCGGCACCTCCGGGGTGCTGTGGGGTGCCGCGCTCGAGGCGTTCGGGCGCCACCTCGGTGACACCGCCGACGGCTACCCGGCCGCGACCGTCGCCGCCGGGGTCCGCACGTTCGCGACGACCATCGAGCAGCTCGGCGGGGCGCGGGCGGGGGACAAGACCCTGCTCGACGCGCTGCTGCCCTTCGTCGACGAGCTGGAGCGCCGGGTCGGCGACGGCGAGGGCCTCGCCGCCGCCTGGACCGCCGCCGCCCGCACGGCCGTCGAGGCCGCCGCCGCGACCGCCGACCTGCGGCCCCGGATCGGCCGGGCCCGCCCGCTGGCCGAGAAGAGCGTGGGCACACCCGACGCCGGGGCGACCAGCCTCGGCCTGATCGTCACGGCCGTCGCCGACGTCCTGACGTCGCAGGAGGAGCAGACGTGAGCGAGAAGCTGCGCATCGTGGTGGGCGCCGACGACGCCGGCTACGACTACAAGGAGAAGCTGAAGGCCGACCTGGAGGCCGACGACCGCGTCGCCGAGGTGGTCGACATCGGCGTCGGCGCGGACGGGCACACCGCCTACCCGCACATCGGCGTCGCCGCGGCCCGCCGGATCGCCGAGGGGCAGTCCGACCGTGGCCTGCTCATCTGCGGGACCGGGCTGGGCGTGGCGATCTCGGCGAACAAGGTGCCGGGTGTCCGTGCGGTCACCGCGCACGACCCGTTCTCCGTCGAACGCTCGGTGAAGTCCAACAACGCGCAGGTCCTCTGCATGGGCCAGCGCGTGGTCGGGATCGAGCTCGCGCGCACGCTCGTCGACGGCTGGCTCGACCACCGCTTCGACCCGGCGAGCGCGTCGGCGGAGAAGGTCGCCGCGCTCGACTCCTACGACCGGCGCGACGGCGAGCGCCTCGCCGAGGCGGAGACCGTCGGGACGGACTGCTGATGTTCGACTTCACCGGGTCGGTCGCCCTCGTCACCGGGGCCGCGTCGGGGATCGGCGCCGAGGTGGTCCGGGCGCTCGCCGGGCAGGGCGCGGTGGTCGCCGCCGCGGACCTGCGCACCGACGGCGTCCCGGACGTCCGCGCGTCGAGCCACGTCGTCGACGTCGCGGACCCCGACGCCGCGGCGGCCTGCGTCGACGAGGTCGTCGCCCGGCACGGCCGGGTCGACGTGCTGGTCAACTCGGCCGGGATCGCGCGGCTCGCCCCCGCCCTGGAGCTGGGGGTCGACGACTGGCGCCGCACCCTGGACGTGAACCTCACCGGATCCTGGCTGATGGCCCGCGCCGCGGGCCGGGTCATGGTCGGACAGGGGTACGGGCGGATCGTGAACCTCGCCTCGCAGGCGGCGAGCAGCGGGCTGGAGCAGCACGCGGCCTACTGCGCGTCCAAGGCGGGGATCAACGGGCTCACCCGCACCCTCGCCGTCGAGCGGGGGCCGCACGGGGTGACGGTGAACGCCGTCTCGCCGACGGTCGTGCTCACCGACCTGGGCCGCGCGGCGTGGGACAACCCGGCCGGGGACGCGCACCGCGCCGAGATCCCGGCGCGACGCTTCGCCGAGCCGTCGGAGGTCGCCGCGGCCGTCGTCTACCTGGCCTCGGCCGAGGCCGCGATGGTCAACGGGGCCGAGCTGCGGGTCGACGGCGGGTTCACGGCCCGCTGAGAACGCCCGCCGATCGTCGTCCGCGCGATCCGGCGGCTCCACACGGGGTTCATCTCGGTCGGGTCGGATGGGGCCATGAGCACGCTGCTGGTCTCGCTGTCCGGCCTGACCGACTCCGACGACGCCGACCGCGCCCGCGCCGCCGCGTTCGCGGCGGAGCTGGACCGGCGCGGCGTGCCGCTGACCCACCTCGTGCAGCCCAAGGGTCCCGACGGACCGCTGCGCCGCGGCGACGACCTGGTCCGCTGGATCGCCGGCCGCGTCCGCGCCGGGGACGACCTGCTCCTGCACGGCTTCGACCACACGAGCGACCCGGTGGGTGCCTGGCAGAACGGCACCGTCCCACGGATCGGGCGGCGCACCGAGTTCGGCGCGCTGCCCCGGCACGAAGCGGGTCTGCGGCTGACCGGTGCCCGGCGCATCCTGCTCGCGACCGGGCTGTCCACCGACGGCTTCGCCCCGCCCGGCTGGATCGCCTCCGAGGGCACCCTCGACGCGCTCGCCGACCTCGGCTTCGGTCTGTGCGCCGACGAGACGACCGTCCGCGCGACCGGCGGTCCGGTGCTGCGCTCGCGGGTGCTCACCTTCCGCTCGTCCGAGCCCTGGCGGGGCGAGCGCCGCGCGGGGGAACGCCGTCGCGGACGGGCGCTGGAGCAGCAGGCCGTGCGTACCGCCGAGCGCGGAGGGCTCGTCCGGCTCGCGCTGCGGGCCAAGGACCTGCGCCGCGAGCACCGCGTCGAGGCCGCGCTGGCCGCCGTCGACGCGGCGCGCGGGGCGGGCGCCGTCGGCGCCGTGCACCGCACGCTGTTCCCCGCCGCCGCCCCGGCAGCCTAGGAGCTCCCCGGCGATCGGCCCGGTTGTCCACAGTGTGTGCTCTCCTGTGGACAACCGGTGCCACCTGTGGACAGGTGTCAGGTCCGCCGCTCGCCGAGCACGCAGAACTCGTTGCCCTCGGGGTCGGCGAGCACCGTCCAGGACACCTCGTCGGCCGGGACGCGGTGCTGGCCGACGTCGACCCGGGTCGCGCCCAGCATGAGCAGCCGGGCGACCTCGGAGTCGCGCACGCCGTCCGGTCGCAGATCGATGTGCAGCCGGTTCTTGGTCCGTTTGCCCTCCGCGACCGGCACGAAGATCAGCCCGGGGGTGACACCCGCGGCCGGCTGGATCTCGAACTCCGCCGCCGAGGCGTTCGCCACCGTCCAGTCCAGGGCCTCGGCCCACCAGCGGCCGAGCCGGATCGGGTCCCGGGCGTCGACGACGACCTGCTCCCACTGCAGCGCCATCAGACGGTGATCGCCTTCTCCCGGTCGGGGACCAGGAGCGTGGTGGCGGCGGGACCGAGGTCGTCGAAGAACCGGTAGTGCAGCGCCGGGTTCGCGAGGGTGCCCTCGTGGATCGGGACGACCGTGCGCGGCGCGACCGCCCGCAGGTAGTCGACGGCCTCGGACACCTTCAACCACGGCGCGCCGCTCGGGAGCAGCAGCGTCGCCAGCTCCTCGACGCCCGGCGGGACGTAGGCGTCACCGGGGTGCAGGAGCGCGCCGTCGACGAGGTAGCCGTTGTTCGCCACCAGCGGGATGTCCGGGTGGATCTGCGCATGGTCCCCGGACCCGACGACGGTCACCTCGGCGCCACCGAGGGCCAGCACGTCGCCGGGGGCGGCGGTGCGGGCGTCGATGCCGTCCAGCTGCTCGGCGGTCTGGCCGTCGGTGACCAGGGCGGCGTCGGGGTTGGCGCGCAGCAGGGTGCGCAGCGCGTCGGCGTCGACGTGGTCGAAGTGCTGGTGGGTGACCAGGATCGCGTCCAGGCCGTCGAGGGTCTCGAAGCCGGTGGAGAACGTCCCCGGGTCGAACAACAGCCTGGCCGACCCGGTGTCGACCAGGACGCAGGCGTGGCCGTAGTGCGTCAGGTGCATGGGACCAGCATGCCCGGTCGGGGGCACGTCGCTCCGCTCAGCCGAGCGCCTGCAGCACGGCCCGTTCCTCGGCGTCGGTGAGCCCGGCCCGGCGCTCCCGACCGGCGCCGAGCCCACGGTCCCACGCGAGGGCGGCGCGGGCGGTGTCGGCGAGCGGGCGGGGTGTCAGGCCTGCGGCGAGCGTCGTGGTGACGTCCCGGTCGACCATGCCCCAGAGTTGTTCCGGCAGCCGGAGCGGCAACGACCGCGGGCCGGCCCAGCTCCCCACCCCCTGCTCCGCCAGCGTCGGTTCCGGGACCCGGACGAGCTCCAGGTCGTCGGCGCCCACGGCGGCGGCGGTCGCGGCGAGCACCCGGTCCAGGGTGGACCGCGGGCCGGTGCCGTCGTGGGTGCCGGTGGTGCCGTCGGCCGCGCAGGCCACGATCCAGGCGGCGAGGTCGTCGACGTCCACGAGCTGCATCGGCTGGGCGGGCACGTCCGGGACGACCACCCGGCCCCCACGGGCGAACCGGTCCGCCCAGTAGCCGTAGCGGTCGTACAGGTCGCCGTGCCCGCACATCAGCCCGCCGCGCACCACGTGCGCCCGGTCGCCCGCCCGTTCCCGCACCGCCTGTTCGCTCGCGACCTTCGCGGCGCCGTAGACGTCCGGGTCCCGGTTCGTGAGGTCCTGGTCGGGCTGGTCGTGCAGCGGTGCCAGGGTCGGCTGCGCCACGGTCCCGCCGCGCAGCGACAGGTCGGCGTAGGCGTTGATCGAGGAGACGAAGGTCCAGTGCCCGAACCGGCCGTGCAACGCGTCGAGGGCGTCGCGGACCCACGGCGCCGACATCGTCGCGACGTCCACGACGGCGTCGAACGTGCGTCCGTGCAGCGCCGCGGCCAGCGCCCCGGGCCGGGACCGGTCGGCCGTCACCGCCTCCGCGCCGCCCGGTGGCGCCCCGGAGACACCACGGGACACGCAGGTCACCGCGTGTCCCGCGGCGAGCGCGGCCGCGGCGACCGCGCGGGAGAGGAAGACCGTGCCACCCAGGACGAGCACCTGCATGGGCCGATGGTGAGGGCACGCACGTCGAGCCGTCGCCCCTGTTCACCGTAGGCTGACCCCGTGGCCAGAGTGGTGGTGGACGTGATGCCCAAGCCCGAGATCCTCGACGTGCAGGGTCAGGCCGTGACCCGGGCGCTCGCTCGGATCGGTGTGTCCGGGGTGAGCGGGGTGCGGCAGGGCAAGCACTTCGAGCTGGAGGTCTCCGACGGCGTCGACGACGAGACCCTGCACCGGCTCGCCGGTTCGCTGCTGGCGAACCCGGTGATCGAGGACTGGACGGTGACCCGGCTGTGAGCACCCGCGTCGGTGTGATCACCTTCCCGGGGACCCTGGACGACGCCGACGCCGCCCGCGCGGTCCGCCGCGCCGGCGCCGAGGCCGTCCCGCTGTGGCACGGCGACCACGACCTGCAGGGTGTGGACGCCGTCGTCGTGCCGGGTGGGTTCTCCTACGGCGACTACCTGCGCGCCGGGGCGATCGCGAGCCTGGCGCCGATCATGACCGAGGTCGTGGCGGGCGCCGGGCGCGGTCTGCCGGTGCTCGGCATCTGCAACGGCTTCCAGATCCTCTGCGAGGCGCACCTGCTCCCGGGCGCGCTCGTCGCGAACGCCGGGCTGCACTTCCTGTGCCGCGACCTCGAGCTGACCGTGGAGAACGCGCAGACCGCGTGGACCAGCGACTACACCGCGGGGGACCGGCTGACGATCCCGCTGAAGTCGCAGGAGGGGCGCTACGTCGCCGACGCCGCGACCCTCGACGAGCTGGAGGGCGAGGGCCGCGTGGTGTTCCGCTACAGCGAGCCCGCCCCCAACGGCTCGACGCGCGACATCGCCGGCATCACCAACCCGGCGGGCAACGTCGTCGGCCTCATGCCGCACCCGGAGCACGCGACCAGCGGGCTGACCGGCCCGTCCGCCGACGGCCTCGGCCTGTTCACCTCGGTGCTGGCCCGGGCCACCGCCTGACCCGGCGCCTGACCCACCGTCGACGCACGGCCCGGCCGGTGGTCCCCGCGGACCACCGGCCGTCTCCGTCTCCGACCCCCGGGGCCCGCTGTGGGGAACCCCGCCTGTGGGCCCCGGCACCGTGCCGGGACGTGGACCGGGGCGGTCCGTCTACCCTGGCCCCGTGACGCAGTCCCAGGTGCCGGTCGATTCCGTCAAGAACGCCGAGGCCACTCCGGAGCAGCCGCAGCCCTTCCGGGAGCTGGGGCTCAAAGACGACGAGTACGCCCGCATCCGGGAGATCCTCGGCCGCCGGCCCACCGACGCCGAGCTCGCGATGTACTCGGTGATGTGGAGCGAGCACTGCTCCTACAAGTCCTCCAAGGTCCACCTGCGCTACTTCGGTGAGACCACCACCGACGAGATGCGCTCGACGATGCTCGCCGGGATCGGCGAGAACGCGGGTGTCGTGTCCGTCGGCGACGGCTGGGCGGTCACCTTCAAGGTCGAGTCGCACAACCACCCGTCCTACGTCGAGCCCTACCAGGGCGCGGCGACAGGTGTCGGCGGCATCGTCCGCGACATCATGGCGATGGGCGCGCGACCGATCGCCGTCGGCGACCCGCTCCGCTTCGGCCCGCTCGACGCCGACGACACCGGCCGGGTGCTGCCCGGCATCGTCGCCGGGGTCGGCGGCTACGGGAACTGTCTCGGTCTGCCGAACGTCGCGGGCGAGGTCGTCTTCGACCCGTCCTACGCCGGGAACCCACTGGTCAACGCCCTGTGCGTGGGCGCGTTGAAGACCGAGGACCTGCACCTCGCGTTCGCCTCCGGCACCGGCAACAAGATCATCCTGTTCGGGGCGACGACCGGGCTGGACGGCATCGGCGGCGTGTCGGTGCTGGCGTCGGAGACCTTCGACGCCGAGAGCGGTGGCACCGGGCGCAAGAAGCTCCCGAGCGTCCAGGTCGGCGACCCGTTCACCGAGAAGGTCCTCATCGAGTGCTGCCTGGAGCTGTTCGCGGCCGGGCTGGTCGTCGGCATCCAGGACCTCGGCGGTGCCGGGCTGTCGTGTGCGACCTCCGAGCTCGCCTCCGCCGGCGACGGCGGCATGCGCGTCGACCTCGACGCCGTCCCGCTGCGCGCCACCGGCATGACCGCCGCCGAGATCCTCTCCTCGGAGTCCCAGGAGCGGATGTGCGCGGTCGTGACCCCGGAGAACGTCGAGGCGTTCCTCGCCGTCTGCCGCAAGTGGGACACCATCGCCACCGTGATCGGCGAGGTCACCGACGGCGACCGCCTGGTGATCACCTCCCAGGGCGAGACCGTCGTCGACGTGCCGCCGCGCACCGTCGCCCACGAGGGCCCGGTCTACACCCGCCCGGTCGCCCGGGACGACGCGAAGCAGGACGCGCTGAACGCGGACTCGCCGGAGGCGCTGCCCCGCCCGGGGACCCCGTCCGAGCTGCGCGCGGAGATCCTGCGGATGGCCGCCGCGCCGAACCTCGCGTCGCGGGCCTGGGTCACCGACCAGTACGACCGCTACGTCCGCGGCAACACCGTCGCCGCGCACGGCGCCGACTCCGGGGTCGTGCAGGTCGACGAGTCCACCGGCCGCGGCATCGCCGTCGCGACCGACTGCAACTCCCGCTTCGTCGCGCTCGACCCGTACGTCGGTGCGCAGCTCGCGCTGGCCGAGGCCTACCGCAACGTCGCGACCTCCGGCGCCGTCCCGCTCGCCGTCACCGACTGCCTGAACTTCGGCTCGCCGGAGGACCCGCACGTCATGTGGCAGTTCGAGCAGGCCGTACGCGGCCTCGCCGACGGCTGCGCGGTGCTGGGCACCCCGGTCACCGGCGGCAACGTGAGCTTCTACAACCAGACCGGGACGACGGCGATCCTGCCGACCCCGGTCGTCGGCGTGCTCGGCGTGATCGACGACGTCACCACCGCGGTCCGGTCCGGGTTCGCCGGTGCCGACGGCGACACGGTCGTCCTGCTCGGCACCACCGCCGCCGAGTTCGGCGGGTCGGAGTGGGCGCACGAGGTGCACGGGCACCTCGGCGGACGGCCGCCCGCCGTGGACCTGGAGCACGAGCGGCGCCTCGCGCAGCTCCTCGCGGCCGCGGCCGCGGACCGGGCCCTGACCGGAAGCCACGACCTGTCCGACGGCGGCCTGGCCCAGGGCCTGGTCGAGGCCGCACTCGCCGGGGGCCGGGGCGCCCGCGTCGACCTGGCCGGGGTGCACGAGGACTCCTTCACCGCGCTGTTCGCCGAGTCCGCCGGACGGGTGCTGGTCACCGTTCCCGCCGACGGGGCCGACGCGTTCCTCGTCCGCGCCGCCGAGGCCGGCGTCCCGGCGCTACGGCTCGGCGAGACCGGTGGCGACGCCCTCGACCTGGGCGACGCCGTCGGCGCGGTGCCGCTCGACGAGCTGCGCACCGCCTGGGAGGGCACCCTCCCCGCGCGGTTCGGCGCCGTCTCGGTCTGATGTCGGACCTCCTCGCGGACTGGGTCGACCGGGACGTCGAGCCGGAGCGGGCGGTGCGCAAGGCCGCGGTCAGGGAGTCACTGGACGAGCTGGCCCGGCGCGCCCCCGGCCGCAGCGTCGAGGTGCGGGTCCCGCCGTTCGGTGCGGTGCAGTGCGTCGAGGGGCCGCGGCACACCCGCGGCACCCCGCCGAACGTCGTCGAGGCCGATCCGCGGACCTGGATCGCGCTCGCCATCGGCCGCCTGAGCTGGGCCGACGCCGTCGCCGCCGGGCGGGTGTCCGCGTCGGGGTCGCGGGCGGGGGAGATCGCCTCGTTCCTGCCGCTGCGCACGCCGTGACCGGACGGGAGCGGTGTGCGACGCCGACGTGACCCCTGTCCCCGTACCTGGGGATGGGTGATCTCGGGGCGTACAGTCGTGCCCTGGTCCCGGTACGCCGCCAGCCGAGGAGCGCCGCGTTGAGTTCCGTCCGGAACGAGCACGTCAGCCCTGAACGAACCCTCTCCCTCACCCCTGCCGCCCCCTCCGCCCCCGAACCCGACGAGTCAGGACCCCGCGAGGAGTGCGGTGTGTTCGGCGTCTGGGCCCCCGGCGAGGACGTCGCGAAGATGACCTACTACGGCCTCTACGCGCTGCAGCACCGCGGCCAGGAGGCCGCCGGCATCGCCGTGTCCGACGGCCGTCGCACCGTGGTGTTCAAGGACCTCGGCCTGGTCAGCCAGGTGTTCGACGAGCAGACGCTGTCCTCGCTGCGCGGGCACCTCGCCGTCGGGCACTGTCGCTACTCGACGACCGGTGCGACGACCTGGGAGAACGCCCAGCCGACGTTCCGCACCACCGCCGCGGGCTCGGGCCTCGCGCTGGGCCACAACGGCAACCTGGTCAACACCGCCGAGCTGCGCGACGCCGTCGCGAAGCTGGAGAACCGCAAGCGGTCCGGGCTGCGCGCGACCACCGACTCCGACCTGCTCACCGAGCTGCTCGCCGCGGGCGCGGCGGACCTCGGCGTCTACGAGGCCGCGATGCGGCTGCTGCCGCGGCTGCGCGGCGCGTTCTCGCTGACCTTCGCCGACGAGAACACCCTCTACGCCGCCCGTGACTCCCACGGCGTCCGCCCGCTGGTGCTGGGCCGCCTGGAGCGGGGCTGGGTCGTCGCGTCGGAGACGGCGGCGCTGGACATCGTCGGTGCCTCCTTCGTCCGCGAGGTCGAGCCGGGCGAGCTCATCGCGATCGACTCCGACGGCATCCGCAGCCAGCGCTTCGCCGCCCCGGAGCCGAAGGGCTGCGTGTTCGAGTACGTCTACCTGGCGCGCCCGGACACCACCATCGCCGGCCGCTCGGTCTACGACACCCGGGTCGAGATCGGCCGCCGGCTCGCCGAGGAGCACCCGGTCGAGGCCGACCTGGTCATCCCGGTCCCGGAGTCCGGCACCCCGGCCGCGATCGGCTACGCCCAGGGCTCCGGCATCCCCTACGGCCAGGGCCTGGTGAAGAACGCCTACGTCGGGCGGACCTTCATCCAGCCCAGCCAGACCATCCGTCAGCTCGGCATCCGGCTGAAGCTGAACCCGCTGCGCAACGTCATCCGCGGCAAGCGCCTGGTCGTCGTCGACGACTCGATCGTCCGGGGCAACACCCAGCGTGCGCTGGTGCGGATGCTGCGCGAGGCCGGCGCGCTCGAGGTGCACGTGCGGATCGCCTCGCCGCCGGTGCGCTGGCCCTGCTTCTACGGCATCGACTTCGCCAGCCGGGCCGAGCTCATCGCCAACGGCGCCGACACCGAGGGCGTCCGACGCTCGATCGGCTCGGACAGCCTCGGCTACGTCTCGGTCGACCAGATGGTCGCCGCCTCCGAGCAGCCGCGCTCGCGGCTGTGCTGCGCCTGCTTCGACGGGGAGTACCCGATCCCGCTGCCGGAGGAGGCCCAGCTCGGCAAGCACCTGCTGGAGGACGTCCCGGAGCCGACGGCGTCCGGTGCGGCCTCTGGCGATCCGGGGCCGTTGTCCGTCGGATACGGTGCCGGGGAAGCGCTGACCCGCCCGTAGCGGCACCCGATCACGACCCCGTCCCGACCTGGAGAGACCACGCATGCCCTCGACCGAGCCCGGCCCCGCCAGCTACGCCTCCGCGGGGGTGGACATCGACGCGGGGGAGCAGGCGGTCGAGCGTTTTCGTCCGTTCGCCGAGAAGGCGACGCGGCCCGAGGTGCGCGGCGGCATCGGCGGGTTCGCCGGCCTGTTCGCGGCGAAGTTCGGCAAGTACTCCGAGCCGGTGCTGGCCGCCTCGACCGACGGCGTCGGCACCAAGGTCGCGATCGCGCAGGCGATGGACAAGCACGACACCATCGGTCAGGACCTCGTCGCGATGGTCGTCGACGACCTGGTGGTCTGCGGGGCCGAGCCGCTGTTCCTGCAGGACTACATCGCCATCGGCAAGATCGTCCCCGACAAGGTGGCGACACTCGTGCGCGGCATCGCGGAGGGCTGCCAGACCGCGGGCTGCGCGCTGCTCGGCGGCGAGACCGCCGAGCACCCCGGCCTGATGGAGGAGGGCGCCTACGACCTCTCCGCGACCGGTGTCGGTGTCGTCGACGCCGAGAAGATGCTGCGACCCGAGCGGGTCCGCCCCGGCGACGTGCTGGTCGCGCTCGGCTCCTCCGGGCTGCACTCCAACGGGTACTCCCTGGCCCGCCACGTGCTGCTCGACATCGCCCGGCTGCCGCTGGCCGGTGAGCTGGAGGAGTTCGACCACTCCCTCGGCGAGGAGCTGCTCGTCCCGACGCGGATCTACGCCAAGGACTGCCTGGCGATCACCGCCGAGACCGGTGTGCGGACGTTCTCCCACATCACCGGCGGCGGGCTGGCCCGCAACCTGGAGCGGGTGCTGCCCGACGGTCTCGCCGCCACCGTGGAACGCGGCTCCTGGACGCCGGCCCCGATCTTCAAGCTGATCCAGTCCCGCGGCCGCGTCGAGCGTGCGGAGATGGAGAAGACGTTCAACATGGGCGTCGGGATGGTCGCGGTGCTCCCGCCCGAGGACGTCGACCGCGCCCTGGCCGTCCTCACCGCGCGGCACGTGCCCGCCTGGATCCTGGGCGAGGTCGGCCGGATCGGCGACGTCGACGGTGCCGGTTCCGGCGAGCTCGGCGCCCGGGTGCAGCTGCGCGGGGAGCACCCCCGCTTCTGAGCGGACTGTGCCGTCCAGTTCCGCCGGGGCCGGCAGTCCGGTGCGCTCGGTCGGGCGAGTGGCGCAGCTCAGCCGGGCGGCGACCTGGTCCGGGTCTGCCCGACCGTGTGCTACGCCGGTCCCGGCGGTGACGCCGCGTCGTGCGCGGTCGGTCGGTTCCCGGCGCGGTGCGACTCGCGCAGCATCGGCGGGTGCAGTGCGGTCGCCGGACCCCGGCGGAACAACCGGGGCGGACGCCCGCGGCCACCGGTGACCAGCGTCGTCGTCGGCACGAGGAAGCCCTCGGTGGAGGTCACCTTGCGCTGGAAGTTGCGCGGGTCGAGCGAGGTCTCCCAGACGGCCTCGTAGACCCGGCGCAGGTCGGTCACCGTGAACTCGTCCGGACAGAACGACACGGCGAGCGTCGTGTACTCGAGCTTCGACTTCGCCCGCTCCACACCGTCGGCGAGGATGCGCTGGTGGTCGAACGCCAGCTGCGGCACGTCGTCGACGGCACACCACGCGGACGCGGTGGCCCCGCCGCCCGGCGTCGGCTCCGGCATGTCCGGCAGGAGCGCGAGGTAGCCGACGGACAGGACCCGGCCGCGGGGATCGCGGTCGGGGGCGGCATAGCTCGCCAGCTGCTCGAGGTGCCCGCAGACGGCGTTGCCGGTGTCGGTCCCGGTCTCCTCGTCCAACCGCCGACTGGCGGTGTGGACCAGATCCTCCTCCGGGCGTACGAAACCACCGGGCAGCGCCCAGTGCCCGAGGAACGGGGGCTCGCCCCGTTCGATGAGCAGCACGTGCAGGCGGTCCGACCGTACGGTCAACACGACCAGGTTGACGGCGACCGCGAACAGGTTGCCGCGCATCTGCTGAACACCTCGGACGTGACGGGACCGGTGACCACGCCTCCCACGGGAGACAGGTCGTGATCTTGCCCTATCCGAGCGGCCAGGGGAAACCGGCCGGTGCGACCGGTCCGGCGAGCGGGCTCACCGGGTCGGCACGTGCCGCGGCGCCCGGACCGTCGCAACACGACGGGGGCCGGGCGCCGAAGTGGCCGTCAACGCCGAGGGTCGTCGTCCTCGTCGTTGTACTTGGCGGCGAGGTCGTCGTACTCGCCGTAGTCGTCCTCGCGGCTGTCCGTCGTCGTCACCGCCGTCGCGCTACCGATCTCCCGCTGCAAGGCGTCGAGATCCATAGAAGGGGAGCTGTACTTGAGCTCACGGGCCACCTTCGTCTGCTTGGCCTTGGCTCGTCCACGCCCCATGGCAGGTCCCCCTTACAACAGGGAAGGGGCGGCCGGTCATTGCGCACGACCCGGCGGCCCCTCTCGTCTCATCAATGTCGTGGGACCAACCGTACCCTGCTCACCCCGGAACATGCGACGCGGCACCGCCGTCGTCACAGGCGGACCCGGGTGCGGACCGGTGCGGGACACCCGGGTGTTCACCCGATGGGCACCCCACGGCGGTCCGGCCGGGCCGCGCGTCACCCCCGGCGCGCGGCGCCGCCCGTCCGTTCCCGGGCCGCACGGCCCGGCGGCGGGGTGTCCGGGTCCGGCTCGTAGGAGTCCGGGTCGATCGTGGCCGGGGATACCCGGTCGTCGACGCCCGCGGTCAGCTCGGCGTCGACCGGGACCGACCGCTTGAGCAGCGCGAGCGCCACCGGGCCCAGCTCGTGGTGCTGGACGACCGTGCCCACCCGGCCGACCGTGCGGCCGTCGCGCACCACCGGGTCGCCGGTGCGGGGCAGGTCCTCGTCGCCCGCGTCGAGCATCAGCAGCACCGTGCGCCGCGGGGGGCGGCCCAGGTTCGCCACCCGGGCGACGGTCTCCTGCCCCCGGTAGCAGCCCTTGGTGAGGTGCACGGCGGAGCCGATCCAGCCGACCTCGTGCGGGATGGTGCGGTCGTCGGTGTCGCGGTGCAGGCGCGGTGCGCGCGACTCCACCCGCAGCGCCTCGAACGCGATCGACCCGGCGGCCCGCGCCCCGGCGGCGGTGAGGTCCGCCCAGTGGGCGTCCTTCGTGCTGCGGGGGACGACGACGTCCGCCGCGTCCCGGCCCGGCCACGGCATCCGTCGCACGAACCCGCCGTCCGGCAGGGCCGTGACGCCGTTCGGCGCATCGGGAACCGGGAGCCCGGCGGCGGCGAGCACGGCGGGTGTCTCGGGGCCGACGACGGACAGCACGGCCAGCTCGGCGGTGACGTCGCGCGGCTCGACCTTCGACCAGAAGACCATCTTGGACAGGTAGTCGAGCAGGGCGGTGCCCTCACCGGGCTCGGTGTCGAGCCAGACCGTGTCCGCCGAGGACGCGACGGCCATGTGGTGCAGCACCCGGCCCTGCGCGTCGAGCACCAGGGCCTCGGTGCCGGTGCCGGGCGGCAGCTCGCTGACGTGCTGGGTGAGCAGCAGGTGCAGCCAGGACAGCCGCTCCTCGCCGGTCACCGCCAGCACCGCGCGGTGCCCGCGGTCGACGACGGCCGCCGAGCGGGCCATCGCCCGCTGCTCGGCCGGCGGGTCGCCGTGGTGCGCGGCGACGGCGTCGTCCGGGTCGGGGGTCGAGCCCTCGGCGTCGGTGGTGTCCGGGGTCTGCTCGGATCCGGGAACGGTCACCGGTCTCCCTCCGCGCCCTCGGGGGGCGCCGTGTCGTCCTGCTGGGGGGCTCCTTCTGCGGAGTCCTCGTCGTCGTGCGCACAGTCGATGCACGTGCCGGACAGGGCCACGTGCGTCGCGTCCAGGCGGAAGCCCAGGTCGGCGAGCGTGCGACTCGCCACATCGGACGGCAGCTCGGTCGGCGCCTCGTCCACCCGGCCGCAGTGGTGGCAGACGAGGTGGACGTGGCGGTGCTGGTGCTCGGAGTAGGTCGGCGCCCCGTGCCCGAGATGGGCGTGCCGGACGACGCCGAGCTCCTCGAGCAGGTCCAGCGTCCGGTACACGGTCGTGATGTTCACCGCCGGTGCCGTCGCCTGGACCCTGGTGCACACCTGCTCGGGTGTCGCGTGCCCCAGCTCCCTGACCGCGTCCAGCACGAGCTGACGTTGAGGGGTCATCCGGAGCCCACGCCGGTGCAACGTGCCCTTCAGTGTGCTGTCCACACCGCCGATGGTATTCGGTATGGCCCGGTAGGATCGGGCCACGAGGACGGTGACCGAACATCGTGTCACGGAACCGTCCGTCGCGGGGCCCGCCACGCCGACGGACGACCGGTGCACGCTGCGTGGTTCGCCGCGACCCCGTCGTCGTGACTACCCTGACCGGCGAGGTCGCGCCGGACCGTCGGTCCGCCGACCTCGAACGTGCCCGTCGAGGGCACCCATGTCGACGACCTGAGGAGAGGCGATGACGGCAGACGGGGCGGACCGCCCGGGCGGTTCCCCGCGGTTCGACGTCGTTCTCCGCGGCTACGACCGGCGGCAGGTCGACGAGCACATCGTCGGGATGCAGCGGGTGATGGGCCGGATGCGGGCGGACCTCGAGGCACTGCGGAGCAGGCCGATCCCGCCGCCCATGCCGGTGCCGCCGCCCGGCGGGTTCGCCGTCGGGCCGGCGGGTGGGCCACCCCGCCCGGTGCCGCGTCCCGGTCCACGCCCCGTCCCGGGGCCGTCGGACTCCGACCGGCACGGTGCGGTCGACAGCTTCTCCGACCGCATGCAGGCGATCCTGCAGAAGGCCGAGGAGGAGGCGGAGGAGATCCGCAACAAGGCCCGTGCCGACGCCGAGCGCGTCGTCGCGGAGGCCCGCAAGCAGGTCGACCGCGCCCGTGCCGACGCCGACCGTGCCCGTGAGCAGGGCGACAAGCTCCGCACGGAGGTCAGCGAGCTGACCCGTCGTCGCGACGAGCTGCGCGCCGAGGTCGGGAAGGACCCGGCCGCGGGGGACAAGGCCCGCCACGAGATCCGCCCGGTCCCCGGTCCGGCGCAGAAGTCCGGCGGACCGGCCGGCGAGGCGGCGTCGTCCGACGACCGTTCCGCCCAGGGGCGCTCCGACCAGGCCACGGCCCGTCCCGGCTCCGCGGACCAGCGGCCCGGTCGTCCCGGCCAGCGCCCGGGTGTCCCGGAGCCGCAGCGTCCCGGTTCCCGGTCCGGCGCCGAGGAGCGCCCGGGGTCCGAGCAGCGGCCCGGTCAGCAGGAGCGGCCCGGTCAGAGGGAGCAGGGCCCTGCGCGTCCGCAGAGCTCCCCGAACGGCCGCCCGCAGGCGCCCGCGGCCGGTGTCAACGGTGCCGGCGTGAACGGCGCCCGACCGGCGGCCGCTCAGGCGTCGCCGTCGGGCGACGCGGCACCGCGTCCCGGTCCGCGTCCGCAGCCGGGCCCCGGCCCGGGCCGCCAGGACTCCGGGTCCCAGCCCCGGCCGGCCTCGGGTCCGGCCTCGCCCGGCTCCGGTGGATCGGGCGGCGGCCGTCCGGCCGGCGCGCCGCAGCCCGCCCGGACCGACGGCGCGGGCCAGCGGCCGGCCGGTACCGACGGGGACAAGACCGACGGGGACAAGAAGTCCGGGCCGCGCCCGGGCCCGCGGCCCGCACCGGGCCCTCGCCCGTCGCCGGCCCCCACCGGGCAGCAGGGTGGTGCCGAGCGTGCCACCCCCGCCCGCCCCGGGGACGAGCCCGAGCCCGCCGAGCTGTTCCGGCCCGTGTCGGACTCCCGCCCGGCCGAGGCGGAGCCGAAGACGTCGGTGGTGCCGGTCCAGGACCCGCGTCCGAAGTCCGGCGGCGACGCCGAGCGCACGGTCGTGGTCGGCGCCGTCCGCCGTTCCGGTGACACCCCAACGGATGGTTCGCAGAAGTCGCCGGCAGGGGACGAGGGCACCGCGGCCGAGGGTGCGAAGGCCGACGTGGAGCCGGCGACGACCGCGAACCCGGCCCCCGGGCGCGGTCCGGTGAGACCCGGTCCGGAGGGCGTGCGCAACGGCTCCGGCCAGGCCGGCCACGGTCAGAACGGTCGTAACGGTGCGTCGTCGGAGTCCGAGCCGTCGTCGCAGGGCGGCGGGAAGGGCAACGGCGCGACCCGCAACGGTTCCGGCACGGCCGCCGGGGACAAGGGCCGGACGGACGCGGCGCAGCCCTCGACGGGGACGCGCAGCAGCTGAGGTTCCCCGCGCGGGGCCCGGGACCCCAATAAGGTCCGGGCCCATGCAGCTCGGCTCGTTCACGGTCCCGGTCCTGCCCCTCGTGGCGGTGCTGGGCGCGGGCGTGCTCGTGGTACTGGTCCTGTGGGGGGTGTGGCGTGCGCGCCGCACCTCCGCGCCCGTGCCGCTGCCGCTCGAGCCCCCGCGCACGGCCGCGGACCCGCAGCCGTCCTATGCGGACTGGACCGGTGAGGCGGCCGGTGGTCCGGCCGACCCGCCGCCTCCGGCGCGTGTACGGACCGTCGCCGACGTGGTCGCCGAGCGCGGCGCCGACACGGGTCCGCTGCCGCGGGTGCCCGCGTACGCCGGCTCGGCCGTCGCGTCCGGTGCGGCGCGGCACGCCGCTCCCGACGACGACGGGGACGACAGGGGCGACGGCTCGCTGGAGGCGCTGTTCGCCCCGGCCGACGAGCTGCCCGACGCGGCCACCCTCGCCCGGGGCCGCGCCCCGGAGACGACGGCCGCCGTGTCGCTCGCCGCGGTGCCGCCGGCGTCCGGTGCCGGGGCGTCCGGTGCCCGGGCGTCCGGGGCCGGTGCGCCGGGTGCCGGAGCGTCGGGCGAAGGTGCGTCGGGTGCCGCGGCGGAGCCGCTGCCCCGGCCACGACCGACCCCGCGTTCCCGGTCGACCGGTCTGCGACCGGCCCGGCACACCGATGCCGCCGCCCCGACCGATGCCACCGCTCACCGGGTCGCCGCTGACCGGTCCACTGCGGACCAGAACGCGCCGGACCAGGATGCCGCTGACCGGGACGCGACGGACCAGGACACCGCGGACCAGGATGCGGCGGGGACCTCGGACTCCCCGACGACACCGTCGGCCCCGGAGTGGCCGGTCGCGCGGCTGCGCGTCGTCGACGACCTCACCGACGTCGCCGCGCCCGGCCCGGACGCCACGCCCGCCGCGGCCGAGCAGCCCACGGCCGCCGGAGAGGACCCCGTGTCCCCGGCGACGGAGCGGACCACGGCCGACCGGCAGGACACCGCGACCGGTCCGCTGCCGCCCTGGTCGGCCGAGCGCACCGAACCGGCGTCCGAGGACCTCCCCGCGACGTCCGCGATGCCGGCCACACCGGTCCCACCCGCCGTACCGACCCCGCCCACCGGGGCCACGTCCCGACCGACCCCCGAACCGGTCTCCCGGGCCGTGCAGCAGGCCCTCGCGGCCCGGGCCGTGCAGCGGGCGCGCCTGCGCGGCACCGACGCGGTCGTCGACCCGCAGCCCGACGTCCCCGGCGGGGAGCAGCAGGAGCTGCCGCTCGCCGTCGTCCCGACCGCGGGGGCCCGCACTCCGGCGGCCGGCGACGCGAAGGACCGGCTGCTCGGGGTGCTCCTTGAGGACCCGGCCCGCGCCGTCGACGCGACCGAACGGCTCGACGACACCCGCGACCGCATCGCCGAGCTCGACGAGGTCCTGCGCCGCCGCCGTGACGACCTGGCCGGCGCCGTCCGGCGCCTGCACGAGTGCGGGCTCGACCCGGCGCAGATCGGCCGGCTCTCCGGGATGGCCGTCGACGAGGTCCGCACCATCCTCGACGGTGAGGACGCCGAGCGCTGAGCCTCAGCGCAGCACGGTGAACCGCACGCCCGTCCCCGGCGGGGCCTGGGCGAGCAGCGGCAGGTCGGCGGGATCGACGACGCCGATCACCGGGTAGCCACCGGTCGTCGGGTGGTCGGCGAGGAACACCACCGGCGGCCCGTCCGGCGGGACCTGCACCGCGCCGGTCACCATCCCCTCGCTCGGGAGCTCCCGGGCGCTCCACTCCGGACGCCGCCCCGGGGACGGTCCGTCGAGGCGGACCCCGATGCGGTTCCCGTCCGCCGTCACCGTCCACAGCGGACCGGAGAGGGCGTCGTGCGCGTCGGTGAACCAGTCGTCGCGGGGGCCGCGACACACCCGCAGCCCGACCACGGCACCGGGCACCGACACCGGGACCGGCCCGGACACCGGGACCCGGCCCGACCACGGGCCGACCGGCAGCTCGTCGCCGTCGGCGACGGGGTCGGGGCCCAGCCCCGACAGCAGATCCGTGCTGCGGCTGCCCAGCGCGACCGGAGCGTCCACCCCGCCCGCGACGGCGAGGTAGCACCGCAGCCCGCCGACCGGCGTCCCGACCGCGAGCTCGGCGCCGTCGGGCAGGTGCAGCGCCCGGTGGGACCCGGCAGGCCGGCCGTCGACGAGCACCGGCGCGGGTGCCCCGGTGACGGCGACGGTCCGGCCGCCCCTGGCGCGCACCCGCAGCCCGCCGCCGAGCAGCTCCAGGCCGGCGGCGCCGTCGTCGTTGCCGACCAGGCGGTTCCCCAGCTCGTAGGCCGGCCGGTCCAGCGCACCCGACGGCGGGACCCCCAGGTGTGCATGCCCGGGACGCCCGCGGTCGGTCACCAGCGCCTGCGGTCCGGCCCGCACCACCAGCAGCGCGTTCACCGGGGCTCGAACCGGACGCGGTCGCCGGGGGTGAACAGCGCCGGCGGGTCGGCGACGGGGTCGAACAGGACGGCGTCGGTGCGGCCGATCAGCCGCCAGCCGCCGGGGGAGCGGCGCGGGTAGACGCAGCTGTAGACGTCGGCGATCCCCACCGAGCCGGCGGGCACCGCGGTCCGCGAGCTCTCCAGCCGCGGCTGCTGCAGCGGCTCGGGGAGGCCCGACAGATAGCCGAAGCCGGGCGCGAAGCCGCAGAAGTCCACCCGGTACTCCGCGCCGCTGTGCAGCGCGACCACCTCGTCGACGGACAGGCCCGCGGTCCCGGCGACGAGTGCGAGGTCCTCGCCGTCGTAGGTCACGGCCAGCGTGTGGACCGTGCCGGTGCCCGCCTCGCCCGCCTCGGCGTCCGCGGCCCGTGCCACCTGCACGACCCGCTCGGTGGTGGCCCCGGGCACCACCTCGACGAGCACGGTCCGGGCGGCCGGGACCAGCTCCCGCACCTCGGACAGCCCGGCGTCCCGCACGGCGGCGACGACGGCCGCCACCCCGGCGGCGTCGTCGACCTCCAGCAGCACCGCGTGTCCGCCGCAGGGGCGGACCCGGAGCGCGACCAACTAGCCGACCACCCGGTGCAGGACGGCCGAGATGTGCGGCTGCATCGGCTGCCCGACCATCGCGCGCTCGTCGACGTAGGCGAGGTCGCCCTGGTTGACCAGGCCGTAGAGCCGCTTCGCCGCGGTGACCTCCTTGGCCGACGGCGTCCGGGCGACGGCGTCGGTCTCGATCTGCCAGGACCGCATGTCGCCCCGGGGGCCGTAGTAGACCTCGACGATGCCGGTGTTGTGCGCGATCAGCACCTCGATCGAGCCGTCCTCCTGGGGACGCCAGAACCCGGTCTCGCGTGCGGCCTGGCGGATGATGCCGCCGTCGTCGTCGAGCAGCCAGGAGCGTGCCTCGTAGGACAGGAACGGGCGGCCGTCGTGCGCCCAGGTGATCTGCTGGCCGAAGTGGAACGGGCCCTCGATCGTCGGGTAGACGACCTCGCCGGTGCCCCGCCAGGTCCCGACGAGCGGGAGCAGACCGAGGCAGGCCTCGTGCAGGTCGGGGCCCTGCCGCAGGTTGGCGGTGTCGTCGTCGACGGGCAGGTCGGGCCACTGCGGCCGGTTGCGCTGCGGGGAGTCCGGGGCCGCGTTCTCCGGTCCGGTGATGGTGGTCTGCAGCTCCTCGTCGGCGGCTGCGGCGGGCTCGGGGTCGGTCACGGGATCTGCTCCTCGGTGTGGTGGTCGTCGGGGTCCCGTTCGGGATCGGGACCCGGCCCGGGCGCGGCGGCGGGCTCGACGACGAACAGGCGACGGAGCAACCAGCCGGCCCAGGCGGCGGTTCCCGCGGACAGGGCGATCAACAGCCCGGTGGAGAACCAGTGCACGACCGGCGACTCTACCGCCGCCCCGGGCCGGGCACCGAGTGCCGTGCCGACGCCCCTCCCCACGCACGAACGGGCCCCTCGTACGAAAGCTTCGTACGAGGGGCCCGTTCGTGCGGTCGGGGGCGGCGCCCCGCGGACCGGTCAGGCGACGGCGATCTCCGCGCGGTGCAGGCCCGGCCCGTCGGCGACGAGCTCGGACTGGCCGTTGCCCGAGCGCGACAGCGCCCGGACGGTCCAGGTACCCGGGGCGGCGAAGAACCGGAAGTCACCCGAGGCCGAGGAGACGACCTCCGCGGTGAACTCCCCGGTGCCGTCCAGCAGCCGGACGAAGGCCCCGGCCACCGGGTCGCCACCGGCGATGACGCGGCCGGCGAGCACGGTCTCCCTGGAGAGGTCCGTGTTCGGGGGCAGGGTCAGGTTCTGGTCAGGTGCGGCACACATGTCACTTCGCTCCCAGCTCGATCGGCACGCCGATCAGCGAGCCGTACTCGGTCCAGCTGCCGTCGTAGTTCTTGACGTCGGAGTGGCCCAGGAGCTCGTGCAGCACGACCCAGGTGTGGCTGGAGCGCTCGCCGATGCGGCAGTAGGCGATGGTCGCCTTGCCCTCGTCGAAGCCGGCCTCCTTGTAGAGGGAGGCGAGCTCCTCGTTCGACTTGAACGTGCCGTCCTCGTTGGCCGCCTTCGACCACGGGATGTTGATCGCGCTCGGCACGTGGCCCGGACGCTGGCTCTGCTCCTGCGGGAGGTGGGCCGGGGCCAGGATCTTGCCGGAGAACTCGTCGGGCGACCGGACGTCGACCAGGTTCTTGGTGTCGATCGCGTCGACGACCTCGTCGCGGAACGCGCGGATCGAGGTGTCGGCCTCCTTGGCGGTGTAGGAGGTCGCGGGGCGGTCCTTGACGTCGGTGGTCAGGGTCCGGCCGTCGAGCTCCCACTTCTTGCGGCCGCCGTCGAGCAGCACGACCTTCTCGTGGCCGTAGAGCTTGAACTCCCAGTACGCGTACGCGGCGAACCAGTTGTTGTTGCCGCCGTAGAGCACGACCAGGTCGTCGTTGGCGACGCCCTTGGCCGAGAGCAGCTGCTCGAACTGCTCCTTGGTGGGGATGTCACGGCGGACCGCGTCCTGCAGCTCGTCGGTCCAGTTGACCTTGACCGCGCCGGGGATGTGGCCCCCGTCGTAGGCGGTGGTGTCCTCGTCGACCTCGAGGAACACCACCCCGTCGGTCTCCAGGTTCTCTTCCGCCCAGTCGGCGGTGACGAGGACGTCCTCGCGGCTCATGTTCGTTTCTCTCCTGAGTCGTGTCGAGGGTGGGTCAGGAACGCGCGGCGGCGGTGCCACCGCGCAGGCGGGCGAGGAGCCCGTACATCTCGCAGCCGAGGCAGAAGCCGAAGGCCGCGTTGAGGAAGGCCGCCACGAGTGCCGCCGCCGTGGCGACGACACCCAGCACGGTCAGTCCGGACAGGTAGCCGACCGCCGCGACGGCGGTGAACACCAGCCCGACGGTCTGCGAGAAGCGGACCGGGGCGGCGTCCTCGCGCTCGGCGGGCGGACCCAGCCGGGGCGCGACGAGGTGCCGGTAGACCACGCCGTACGGCGCGAACCGCATGCCGGCGAACGAGGCGACGGCGAACACGACGGCCTGTGCGGTGACGAGCACGCCGCTGCCGGACAGCAGCACCAGCGCCAGCACGACGGTGGTGATCGCGGCGGAGAAGCGGACCCCGCGCGGGTCGAGCCGAGGCTCGGAGTGCGCGGATCCGTGGTCCGTGGCGGACATGGGACTCCAGTAACCGGGGTGGGAACCTCGGCGTCGCGGGACGCCGGGCTCAGGACACGCGGGTCAGGAGTCCAGACACAGGCAGCCGGCGAGGCGGCACAGATCAACCGTGCGGCGTCGGGTCAGCGGCCAGTTCACGTCACCGAGCCTAGCTCACGTTCCGCGCGGAGCCCAGCGGTCGGCGCCGACCGGACATCACACACACGTTCTCAGCCGGTGGGAAGGGCGGCGACGAGCTCGTCGCCGCGCGGGACACCGGAGACCCGCAGGACCTCCGCGCCGCGGGCGTCGAAGACGACCGTCGTCGGGGTCCGCAGCACGCCCAGCGCCCGGGCCACGTCGACGCGCTCGGCCACGTCGACCTCCACGTGCGCCAGACCCGGGTCCGCCGCGGCCAGGTCGCCGAGGACGCGCGCGGTCTGCCGGCACGGCGCGCAGACCGGCGAGGACAGCTGCAGCAGCAGGGCCCGGCGGCCGTCCGGTCCGGTTCCGGCCAGGTCCCAGCCCGGTCCGGCCCCGTCGGTCGCGCCGCGGTCGTCGCCGGTGGGCCGGAGCCGCCCGGAGCGGGCACGCAGCACCAGCCCCACGAGCGTCGCCACCAGCAGGACGACGACCAGCACCACCGCACCCGTGACGTCCACCGACGCCTCCTCTCAGCCCACTCGGCCCGCGGAGCGGGATGTACCCGGTCCAGCGCCCACACTCAGGTCGCGCACGGAACCGGCGACCTGCAGCACGTTGTACTCCGGAACGCTCGCCGACGTCGCGGTGACGCCCAGCGGCAGCGGACCCGGGTCGATGTCCACGGCGAGCGCGCGCAGCATCGAGGTGCGCACCGCGTCCGGCACCGGCTCGTCCGAGCCGTCGAGCCGGACGTCGCGCGGGACGACCCGCATGGTGCCGTGGTCGACGACGAGCGCGGCCAGCACGGCCACCCGCGCGTCGGCCCCGTCCACCGGCATCTCCGCGACGAACCGTGCGGCGTTGCGCGGGTCGAGCCCGCGCAGCGTCGGGTCGCCGCCGGCCAGGATCACCGAGTCGATCGCGTTCGCGTCGACCGCCTCGACCGACAGCCGCGTCACCCCGGCGGCGGGCCCCCCGGCGTCGACGACCATCCGGCGGACGTCGTTCGGGCTGATCTGGACGATCCCCTCGGCCGCCGAAGCACGGAACCGGGCCGGGCCGGGCCCGACGAGATCGGACAGGTCTCCGCGCAGGCCGTACAGCTGCACCTGGAGCTCGGGGGTGCGCAGCGGCCCGACCGGGACCCGCTGCAGCGTCATCTCGACGTGGTCGTAGCGGCCGGTCGCGGCCTGGGCGAGCACCGAGAAGCCGTGCACCTGGACACGGGGGTCCTCGGGGAGGTCGAGCCGGTCCCGCAATGCGCGCGAGATGCCCGACTCGACGGCCGCGCCGGTGGCGAGATCACCCACGACGAGCACGGCGGCCACCGCCAGGACGGCGACGAGCACGCGACGGACGGGGCGTCCCACGACCGGGCCTCCACAGGATCGGAATACGTCCTGACCAGGGTAGAGAGCCCCGCCGCCGGTCCGGTGGGCGGCCCCGGGACCCGGATCGGACCCGATCGGTGGTGAGAACGATCCAGATCGCGGCGTGAAACCCGTCGCTCTGCGGCTGACCGTGGGGTGACGTCCCGGTATCGTCTGCGTATCGCGGGAAGGGGGGAGTCCATGGAACTGCTCCTGCTGACCACGGCTCCGGATGCGGCAGCCGTACTGCCCGCCCTGTCGTTGCTGCCGCACAACGTGCGGACCGCGGCGCCCGAGGTGGCAGCACTGCTCGACGCCGGTCCGCACGACGCCGTCCTGGTGGACGCCCGCTCGGACCTGGTCGCCGCGCGCAGCCTGTGCCGGTTGCTGGGCAGCGCCGGGACCGACGCGCCGGTGATCGCCGTGCTGAACGAGGGCGGTCTGGTCGCCGTGTCCGGCGAGTGGGTGGTCGACGAGATCCTGCTCCCCGACACCGGACCGGCGGAGGTGGACGCGCGGCTGAGGCTGCTGCGATCGCGCCCCGGCGCCGAGTCCGCGTCCGGCGGGGGCGCGCTCGTCCTCGGTGAGCTCGTCATCGACGAGGCGACGTACTCGGCGCGGCTCAAGGGCCGGCTGCTGGAACTCACCTACAAGGAGTTCGAGCTGCTCAAGTATCTCGCGCAGCACGCGGGCCGGGTGTTCACCCGGGCCCAGCTGCTGCAGGAGGTCTGGGGCTACGACTTCTTCGGCGGCACCCGCACCGTCGACGTCCACGTCCGGCGGCTGCGCGCCAAGCTCGGCGGCGAGCACGAGCAGATGATCGGCACCGTGCGCAACGTCGGCTACAAGTTCGTCCGGCCGTCGCGCGGTGGGCTGTCGGCGCCGCCCGACCAGGACGACGCGGACCCCGAGCCCGTCCCGGACCGTCGGCCGCTGCCCGGCGCCCGGCCCGCGGCCGGCCCGGGACGTGGAGCGTGGGCACCGCGGTGACCTAGGGTCGGCGCTCGTGGACCCGCAGCAGCACTCCCGTCTCGACGCCGCCACCGTCTCCGCGGTGCAGGATCTGCTGAGGGCGGCGACCGCTGCCGACGGCGCCGAACCGCTCTCCGAGCAGTACCTGATGCACCTGCGCCCGGACACCCCCGCCGACGGCGTGACGCACCTCGTCGTCGCCGGTGACGGTGGCGCGGTGGTCGGCTATGCCCAGGTCGACGGCACCTACGCCGAGCTGGCGGTGCACCCCGACGCGCGACGGCGGGGGATCGGCGGCGGGCTCGTCACCGCGATCGAGAAGGTCACCGCCGAGCCGCACGTGTGGGCGCACGGTGACCTCGACGCCGCGAAGGAGCTCGCCGCGGGCCGCGGCTACCGCCGGGACCGCGTGCTGTGGCAGATGCGCCGCACCACCGAGGCGGGCCCGCTGCCCGCCCTGACCGTCCCCGACGGCGTCACGATCCGCGCCTTCGAACCGGGCCGCGACGACGACGAGTTCCTCCGCGTCAACAACGCGGCCTTCGACTGGCACCCCGAGCAGGGCGGCTGGACCGGCGCCGAGCTCGCCGCCCGGGAGGCCGAGGACTGGTTCGACCCGGCCGGGTTCCTGCTCGCGGTCGACGACGGTGGCACCCTGCTCGGCTACCACTGGACCAAGGTCCATCCGGCGACCGGCGACGAGCGGGCGATGGGCGAGGTCTACGTCCTCGGCGTGGACCCGGCCAGCCATGGACGCGGGCTCGGGAAGGTCCTGACCCTCGCCGGGCTGCACCACCTGCACGACCGCGGGCTGGACACCGTGCTGCTCTACGTCGAGGCCGACAACGCCCCGGCCGTGCGCGTCTATGAGCGCCTCGGGTTCGCCGTGCACGCCGCGGATGCCAACTACGCCCGGTGAGACCCTGTCACCGTTCGACTACCGGTGACCATGTTCCGTCGAACGTGTGATGCAGGTCCACCCGGTCGCCGACCCTGTTCATCCCACGTTCATCTTCCGTGGGGGTGGCGTCCAACGGCGGCTCCTAGCGTCTGCGGCCGAGTGGTCACCCCAGACCGCCGTCCCGCAACCGGCTCGTTGCCGACTCGGAGGAAACTGCAGTGAAGACCAAGCGGCGTGCGCCCCGGGCGCGCCTGGCTGCCGTCGGTATCGCCACGTCCTGTGCGTTGTTCGTCGCCGGCTGCGGTGCGGCGAACGAGGGCGGCGGCTCGGCCCCCCAGGGTTCGGGCGTCACCGGCCAGATCTCCGGTGCGGGCGCGAGCTCCCAGCAGGCGGCCATGCAGGCCTGGATCGCCGGCTTCGGCGGCGCGAACCCGGGCGCCACCGTCAACTACCAGCCGGTCGGCTCGGGCGGTGGCCGCACCCAGTTCATCCAGGGCGGTGTCCAGTTCGCCGGTACCGACGCCTACCTCAAGGACGACGAGCTGACCAAGGCGCGTGAGCGCTGCGGCGGTTCGGTCATCGAGGTGCCGAGCTACGTCTCGCCGATCGCCGTCGTCTTCAAGCTGAACGGCGTCAACGACCTGACCCTGTCCCCGGCCACCATCGCCGGTCTCTTCAAGGGCCAGATCACCACCTGGAACGACCCGAAGATCGCCGCGGACAACCCGGGCGTTCAGCTCCCGGCCACCCGCGTCACCCCGGTGCACCGCTCCGACGAGTCGGGCACCACCCAGAACTTCACCGACTTCCTGAACAAGGCCGCCCCGGCGGTGTGGACCGACAAGGCCGCGCAGACCTGGCCGGTCCAGGGCGGCGAGGCCGCTCAGGGCACCTCCGGTGTCGTGACCGCCGTCGGCGGCGGCGACGGCACCATCGGCTACGCCGACGCCAGCCAGGCCAAGGACCTCGGCAAGGCCAAGGTCAAGCTCGGCGACCAGGCGGTCGAGCCGACCGCCGAGGCCGCCGCCAAGATCCTCGAGGAGTCGAAGCGCGTCGAGGGCCAGGGTGACACCTCGTTCGCCTTCGACCTCAACCGGACCGCCACCGGCGGTGCCTACCCGGTCGTGCTGGTGTCCTACCTGCTGGCCTGCCCGCAGTACCCGGACGCCGCCCAGGCCGACACCACCAAGGCGTTCCTGAACTACGTGGTCAGCCCGGAGGGCCAGCAGACCGCCGCTCAGAACGCCGGCTCGGCGCCGCTGTCGGACACCCTCCGCGGCCAGATCACGCCGATCATCGACCAGATCAAGGCCCAGGGCTGAGCGTCTGAGTCGGATGTCATCTAGCCAGGAACCCCGGGCGGTCGTCATCATGGTGACCGCCCGGGGTTCCCGGCCGCTCGAGTCCCCTGCCCAGCGCGTTCCGCACCCCCAGGGATCACAGTGACCACCACGGAAAACTCGCCCGCGCCCGCTCCCGCGAAGCCGGTGACCCAGCTCGGGGACCGGATCTTCGCCGGGTCGGCCAAGGGTGCAGGCATCCTCATCCTCGTCGTCCTCGCGGGCGTTGCGGCGTTCCTCGTCAGCGAGGCGTTCCCGGCCGTCGTGGCCCCTGCGTCCGAGGTGCACGGCGGACTCGCCCTCTACATCGCGCCGCTCATCTTCGGCACGCTGGTCAGCGCGGTCATCGCGTTGATCGTGGCGACGCCGCTGGCGATCGCGGTCGCCCTGTTCATCAGCCACTACGCCCCGCGCCGGCTCGCACAGACGCTCAGCTACGTCGTCGACCTGCTGGCCGCGGTGCCGTCCATCGTGTACGGCCTGTGGGGCATGGCCACCCTGGCCCCGGCGACCGTCGGGCTGATGGTGTGGCTGAACACCTACCTCGGCTGGCTGCCGTTCTTCGCCGGTCCGCCGTCGGCCACCGGCCGCACGATGCTGGTCGTCGGCCTCGTCCTCGCGGTGATGATCCTGCCGATCATCACCGCCGTCGCCCGTGAGGTCTTCCTCCAGGCGCCGAAGCTGCACGAGGAGGCCGCGCTCGCCCTGGGGGCCACCCGCTGGGAGATGATCCGGCTCGCGGTGCTGCCTTTCGGCCGCTCCGGGATCGTCTCGGGCGCGATGCTCGGCCTCGGCCGCGCGCTCGGCGAGACCATGGCGGTGGCGATCATCCTGTCGGTCTCCGGCGGGATCACGTTCAACCTGATCGGCTCCGGCAACCCGTCGACGATCGCCGCGAACATCGCGCTGCAGTTCCCCGAGGCGTCCGGCATCGACGTCAACGTCCTGATCGCGTCCGGTCTGGTGCTCTTCCTGATCACCCTGCTGGTCAACATGATCGCTCGCTACATCGTCGAGCGCCGCCGCGAGTTCTCGGGAGCGAACTGAGATGTCCACCGGGACCGAACGAAACCGCACCGACACCGAGGCGACCGTGACCGGAAGCACGCTGCAGGCCCCGGCCACGACGACGGCTCTGCCGCGTCGCAAGGGCTCCCTCCCGAAGTGGTCGCCGTGGGCCCTGGTCGCCGGATCGGCGGTGGTGGCGGCCGGTGCGACCGCCCTGACGGGTGGCTTCGGAATCGGGCTGTGGGTCTTCCTGACCGTGGTCGTGTACCTGGTCGCCACCTACGCGGTGTCCCGCGCGGTGGAAGGCGCTCGCAAGGCCGCCGACCGGCTGGTGACGGCGATCGTCACGGGTGCGTTCCTGCTCGCGATGATCCCGCTGGTGTCGGTGCTGTGGACCGTCGTCTCGAACGGCTGGGCACGGTTCGACCCGACGTTCTTCAACAGCTCGATGCGCGGCGTCGTCGGGGTCGGCGGCGGTGCACTGCACGCCATCCAGGGCACGCTCATCATCACGGCACTCGCCGCGATCATGTCCATCCCGGTGGGTGTGCTCACCGCGATCTACCTGGTCGAGTACGGCAACCGGTCACGGCTCGCGCGGGCGATCACGTTCTTCGTCGACGTCATGACGGGCATCCCGTCGATCGTCGCCGGTCTGTTCGCGTTCGCGCTGTTCGCGCTGTTCGTCGGCCCGGCGGTGCGGTTCGGCTTCGCCGGCGCGGTCGCCCTGACCGTCCTCATGATCCCGATCGTGGTGCGCTCCACCGAGGAGATGCTCAAGATCGTCCCGAACGAGCTGCGCGAGGCCGCGTACGCGCTCGGTGTGCCGAAGTGGCGGACGATCCTCAAGGTCGTCATCCCCACGACGGCCGGGGGTATCGCGACCGGTGTCATGCTCGCCGTCGCCCGCGTCATCGGTGAGACCGCCCCGCTGCTGGTCACCACGGGTCTCGCGCTCGGCGTCAACCTGAACCCGTTCTCGGGGCCGATGGCCACGCTGCCGGTGTTCTCGTACTACTCCTACGCCGTTCCCGGCATCCCGCGTGAGGCGTTCCTCGACCGGGCCTGGACCGCTGCGCTGGTCCTGATGCTCGTCGTCATGGTGCTGAACATCGTCGCCCGCATCATCTCCCGCATTTTCGCCCCGAAGACCTGATAAGGAATCCGCGACATGGGCAAGAGTGTCGAAGCCAAGGACCTGAACATCTACTACGGGTCGTTCCTCGCCGTCGAGGGCGTCAACATGACGATCAAGCCGAAGACGGTGACGGCCCTGATCGGTCCGTCCGGCTGCGGCAAGTCGACCTTCCTGCGGTCGATCAACCGGATGCACGAGAACATCCCCGGCGCCCGCGTCGAGGGCAGGCTCGAGCTCGACGGCCAGGACCTCTACGGGGCGAACGTCGACCCGGTCGGCGTCCGCCGCCAGATCGGCATGGTCTTCCAGCGGCCCAACCCGTTCCCGACGATGTCGATCTACGACAACGTCATCGCGGGGATGAAGCTGAACAACAAGCGCGCGTTGAAGGCCGAGTTCGACGACACCGTCGAGCGGTCGCTGCGCGGCGCGAACCTCTGGAACGAGGTCAAGGACCGGCTGGAGAAGCCGGGTTCGGGCCTGTCCGGTGGTCAGCAGCAGCGGCTCTGCATCGCCCGCGCGATCGCGGTGCGGCCCGACGTCCTGTTGATGGACGAGCCCTGCTCGGCGCTGGACCCGATCTCCACGCTCGCGATCGAGGACCTGATCAACGAGCTGAAGAACGACTACACGATCGTCATCGTGACCCACAACATGCAGCAGGCGGCGCGGGTCAGCGACTTCACCGGCTTCTTCAACATCGAGGGCACCGGCAAGCCCGGCAAGCTGGTCGAGCTCGACGAGACCAAGACGATCTTCTCCCAGCCGAAGCAGAAGGCGACCGAGGACTACGTGTCCGGTCGCTTCGGCTGATCCTCGCAGCACGTCCGCACGGCGCGAACGCCCTCGGCCCCTCGCGGGGGGCCGAGGGCGTCCGTCGTCGCGGGCCGGGTCAGAGGACCGGCAGCTCGTCCACGGTGCCGCCGGTGACGGCGTAGACGACGTGGTCGGCCAGGTGCACGCAGTGGTCGGCGTAGCGCTCGTGGAAGCGGGCCAGCAGCGCGGCGTGGACGGCGGCCGGCACGCCTGCCGTCCAGTCCGGGCCGAACATCAGCTCGAAGACCTGGCGGTGCAGTGCGTCGACGACGTCGTCGTCCTCGCGCAGCTCGGCGGCGAGGACGACGTTGTGGGTGCGGAGCACCTCGACGGCCTTGTCGCCCATGGCCGCGACCCGGGCGCCGTAGTCGGCGAACAGCGGGTGGGCCTGCTCGGCGAGCACCACGTGGTCCCCGCTCCGGACGACGGTGGCGGCGATGTGCCGGGCCAGGTCACCCATCCGCTCCAGCTGCTGGGCGCACCGCAGAGCGGTGATCACCGCTCGCAGCGGAGCGGCCATCGGCTGGTGGATGTTCATGGTCTCGACGGCGAGCAGCTCGATCGCGTCGCGGTAACCGTCGATGACGGGATCGCGGGAGACGACCTGCTCGGCGAGCCGGGTGCGGTCGGACAGCAATGCGTCGGACGCGTCGCGGAACGCGGCGGCGACGAGCGGACCCATCTCGTCGAGCATGGACCGGAGCTGCGCGAGGTTGTCGTCGAGCGTCTCCCTGCGCATGGCGACGACCTTAGATCGGAGTTCGCGTCCGCTTCGGCCCGGGACCGGTGAACGCTCGGTGAACGGCGGGGTCAGGCGGCGCGGGCCCGCAGCCCGACCCGCAGGCCGACACGGAAGCGCTCGGTGGAGCCGAGGACGGTCGACTGGACCCCGGTCACCTCGAACCACTCGAGGGCGTGTCCGGCGCGGCTCATGGCGTCCCGGATCGCAGCCTCGACGCTCTCGTCCGAGGTCCCGACGACCTCGGTGACGACGCAGCTCGCGTGTTCCATGCAGCAGACGTGCCCCCGGCGTCTCACCGTCAAACCCGATCGGTCGACCGTTCGCCGAGTGGGGTGTATCGACTGCCCCGAACGGGCCAACGGTGCTCTCAGACGGCGAGCGGACCGGGCATCTGGCCGGTGACGACGTACACGATCCGGCGAGCGACGGCGACGGCGTGGTCGGCGTACCGCTCGTAGAACCGCGCGAGGAGCGCGACGTCGACCGCGGCGGACACCCCGTGGGTCCAGTTGCGGTCCATCAGCACGGTGAACATGTGCTGGTGGATGTCGTCGACGGCGTCGTCGTCGGCCTCGAGCTCGTTCGCCGCGTCGAGGTCACGGGTGCGGATGACCCGCCCGGCCTTCTCCGCGAGCTCGACACCGACCCGGCCCATCTCGGCGAAGTAGGACTTCACCTCGTCGGGCAGCACGGACTGCGGGTGCCTGCGACGGGCGGCCTGGGCGACGTGCAGGGCGAGGTCACCCATGCGCTCGATGTCACCGGCACCGTGGATCGCGGCGACGACGACCCGCAGGTCGGTCGCGACGGGCGCCTGCAGCGCGAGCAGGCCGAAGGCCCGGTGCTCTGCGGCGGCACGGACGTCGTCGATCTTGACGTCCTCGGAGATGACCTGCTCGGCGAGCTGGAGGTCGGCCTCGAGCAGTGCGGTCGTGGCGCGCGCCATGGCACGTGCGACGTCGTCGCACATGTCTGCCAGGCCGGAGGCCAGCTCGTCCAGCTGCTCCTGATAGGTGTCGCGCATGTCCCGAGCCTAGGCCCCCGAGCGGCAACGTTCAGCCGTGGCGGGTGAACCCGCCGTGAACGCTGGACGACATACCCCGTTCGGGGGATACGAGCGGTTCAGTCGCAGTCGGCGTCGTCGGAGGGGACGGCCTGCACCGGAGCCGCGTCGCCGGCACCGACGACGAGCTCCAGCACCCGGCTCGCGGTCGGGTCCGGGACGGGGCGGGCACCCGGCAGCGCCTCCACGAGGGTGCCCGCGGCGTCGGTGTTGTCGGGGGAGTAGCGGACCTGCGCGCCCGGTGCGGCCGTGCCGGGGGTGACGCTGCCGATCTCGTAGCCGCGGTCGCGCAGGTCCGCGGCGATCCGGTCGACGGCACCGGGGCGGCCGGTTGCGTCGACCAGGTTCACGACGGTGCCCGGCCCCGGAGCACCCGCGGAGCGGGAGGCCGGCGCGGTCGCGCTCTCGGGCAGCGGTCCGTGCTCGCGCAGCGCGGAGAACAGCGCGCGTGCCTCGGAGCGGCGCAGCTCCAGCTGGCCCCGGGTGTTCGGGGCGTCGCTGACCGGGACGGACAGGAACAGCGGGGCTTCCCCGTCGCCCGCGGCGCCCGACCGGGCCAGCCCGCGTGCGAGGGTGAGGATCTCGCCGGCGTCGACCCCGTCCGCCGACAGCGCCGACGACACCCCGGCCGCGGAGCGGCCCGGCGCACCGGGGGTCAGGAGCGAGGTGGTCGAGAGCGCATCGCCCAGCGCCGCGGCGAGCACGCGTTGCTGGCGCCGGACCCGGTTGGCCGGGGAGCTGTCCGCGGTGCCCGCGGCGGAGGCGAAGCGGACCGCGGTGGCCCCGTCGAGCTCCACGGTGCCAGAGCCCTCCACGACCGGGCCGAGCACCGGGTCCACGACCGGGCGCTCGGTGCAGACCTCGATCCCGCCGACGGCGTCGACGAGCTCCGGGGTCCCGGCCAGGTCGAGCGCGACGAAACCGCGCACCGGCATGCCGGTCAGCTGCTGGACGACGCCGACGCTGCAGGCAGGGCCGCCGACGTCGTAGGCGGTGGCGAAGGCGGTCCGGGACTCCGCGGGCACGGTGTCGCCGTAGGTGCCGGTCGCGGCGTCGAAGCGCCGGCACGGCGGCCGGGAGACCTCCAGCGTCGCGGGGATCGACAGGGTGACGGCCGGGCCGCCGCCCGCGGGCCGGTGGACCAGCACCGCCGTGTCGGTGCGCGCGGACTCCGCGGTGCTCGCGCGGTCGGCCTGCAGACCCAGCACCAGGACGTTCTGGTCATCGGCCTGGGTGTCGGCATCGAGGATCGCGTCGGTGTCCGGGGCGAGGGCGACGACGTCGCGGACACCGGCGTGCACCTCGCTGCGCCCGGCGAACCCGAAGGCGGTGGTGACCAGGACCAGCACCGCGGCCGCCGCCGCGCCGATCCGCAGCGCACGGGCGCGGGGGTCGAGCCGGGCCGGCGGCGGCGCGCCCGCCCCGCTCCGTCCGGCGTCCGCGGCGGGGCCCCCACTGCTCCCGGCCGCCCCTCCGCTTCCGGAGCCCGGGCGCGCTGAGGCGGCCGGGGTCGCCCGGGTTCCCGGGCCGGTTCCGGTGACCGGGGTGGCGGGACGCGCGGTCTCCGGCGCCTCCGCGGGGGTGCGGACGGGCCGGGCGTCGGTGCCACCGGGAGCGATGGGCGACGGCGGGCGCGAGACGCCGCTCGGTGGCGGTACCGGGGTGGCGCGCGACGGGGCGGGCGCGGCACCGTCACGCGGACGTGGACGCTGCGGCGCGGGCGGCTCGCCGGGACGGCGCGGTACGGGACCGCCGCGCACGCGGCGCACGCCGGTCGGGGGGACCGGCCCCGGCGGGGCGTCGGCGGGTCGCTGCTGCGGCTGCGACGGGTGCGGGCCGGTCGCCGGGCGTGGCTGCGGTCCGGACGGGTGCGGCCCGGAGCCGGGGCGCGGCTGGGCCCCGGACGGCTGGGCTGCGGGCGGCTGGGCCCCGGACGGCTGGGCTGCGGGCGGCTGGGCCCCGGACGGCTGTGGCCCGGACGGGTGCGCACCGGGGTGTCGCTGCGGGCCCGACGGGTGCGCCCCGGTGGGCGGGACGTGCGGTCCGGGCGGGCCCTGCGGTGCGGGGGACGCGGGTGGATCTGCGCCGTCCGGGCGCCGACGCGTACGCCGGGACCGGCGCACCTCGTCGTCGCCGTCCTGCACCGGGCCTCCTCGTCGCGACCGCCGGAGCGGACGCGCGTGACGGGGCGCGGGGTGGGGGGAACGCGCCCTTCCGGATCGTGCGGCCGCGGGGACCGCACGGCCGATCTTATTCGGCTCGGACCGACGCGGGTGGCGCGGGGCGCGACGCGCCCTGCTCCGGTTGGGGGATCGACCTGCGTCCGGCTGCCGCCCCGGCCAAGGTCACCCGGCCGTCGGCGTCGCGGTGGGCGACGGCGTTCCGTCCCGCCTGCTTGGCCGTGTAGAGGAGCACGTCGGCCTCGGTGACGAGGGCCTCGACGTCGTCGTCGCCGGGACTGGACCGGGCGACGCCGATGCTGATCGTCATCCGCAGGTCGGGGTGCAGGTCGGTCCAGTCGTGCGCGGCGACGCGCTCGCGGGCGGTCTCGCAGGCCGCGACGCCCTCCTCGGCGGTCAGCCCGGGCAGCACCAGCGCGAACTCCTCGCCGCCGTAGCGGGCGCAGAACGCGCCGGGTGGCAGGGCCCGGCCGAGCTCCAGCACCATCCGCTGAAGGACCCGGTCCCCGAACGGGTGCCCGTGGGTGTCGTTGACCAGCTTGAAGTGGTCGATGTCGGCGAGTGCCAGGCAGACGGGCAGGTCGGTGCCCGCGGCGAGCAGGTCGATCAGCCGCTCGTCGAGGTACCGGCGGTTGTACGACGCCGTCAGGCTGTCGCGGCGGCTCTGCTCCCGGGCCTCGGCGTGCTCGCGGCGGAGCCGGTCGAGCTCGTCGGCCGGGCTCGGCGCGCTGAGGCCGTGCAGGAGCCGGACGGCCTCGCGCAGGTGCAGGTAGGCCTGCTCGTAGCGGTGGTGCTCGGCGAGCCGCTCGGCGGCCGCGGTGTGCAGGGCCGCGCGGGCCGCGGGCGAGGCGGGGGCGAGGTCGTCGTCGTCCGGGGCGTCGGGCCCTTGGGCGGGCGGCGTCGGTCCGACGCGGCGGGCGGACCGCACGAGCCTGCGCACCGTCCATGCGGTGTCGGTCATGATCCACCTCCCCGTCGTCGTGCCGTTCCGGCGCCACTGGGACTGTTCATCGGTGACACCCCTGGGACGCTTGAGGCGTACGGGGTCGTCGGCACCCGTTCGGCGCCGTGGTTCCCCCGGGTCGGGGTAACGCGTTCTCGCCCCGGGGTCGCCGTGATCAACCTCCGGAGTGCTCCACGTCCGCCCCGAAGGGGATCGACGGGTCGTCCGGGTCGTCGAGCCAGTGCTCGGGCAGTACGACGCGACCGGGTGAGCCCTGGCGCCCCCGCGGCCCGTCGGCCTCGGCCGGGAACGGCTCGTCCGGGTCCAGCCCGGACAGCAGCTCGTCGAGGTGGTCGATCGACTCCACCATGCCGAGGCTGCGCCGCAGCTCCGGGCCGACCGGGAAGCCCTTGAGGTACCACGCGATGTGCTTGCGGACGTCGCGGATGCCCTTGTGGTCGCCCATGTGCTCGCACAGCAGGACGGCGTGCCGGCGCAGCGTCGCCGCGACCTGGCCGAGGTTCGGCGGCGCCGGCAGCTCGCGGCCGGCGAACGCGGCCTCCAGGTCCCCGAACAGCCACGGCCGCCCCAGGCAGCCCCGGCCGACCACGACGCCGTCGCAGCCGGTCCGGGCGACCATGTCCAGGGCGTCCTGCGCGGAGAAGATGTCGCCGTTGCCCAGCACCGGAACGTGCGCAGGGACGGCGTCGCGCAGCCGGGCGATCTCGTCCCAGTCCGCGGTGCCCGAGTAGCGCTGCGCGGCGGTGCGCGCGTGCAGCGCGACGGCGACCGCGCCCTCGTCCACGGCGATCCGCGCGGCCTCGAGGTGGGTGTGGTGCTCGTCGTCGATGCCGATCCGCATCTTGACGGTGACCGGTCGGTCGCCGGCGCCGGTGACCGCGGCCCGCACGATCCGCCGGAACAGCTCCCGTTTGAACGGCAGTGCCGCCCCGCCGCCCTTGCGGGTGACCTTGGGGACCGGGCAGCCGAAGTTCATGTCGATGTGGTCGGCGAGGTCGCGCTCGACGATCATCTCCGCGGCGTGCTGCATCGACGCCGGGTCGACGCCGTAGAGCTGCATCGAGCGGGGGTGCTCGTCCGCGTCGAAGGCGATCATGCGGAACGTCAGCGGGTTCTTCTCGACCAGCCCGCGAGCAGTGATCATCTCGCAGACGTAGTAGCCGGCGCCCTGCTCACGGCACAGGCGACGGAACCCGGGGTTGGTGATGCCGGCCATCGGCGCGAGCACCACGGGGGTGTCGACCTCGAACGGGCCGATGCGCAACGGCGGCAGCACGCGGTCACGGCGGGCGGGGGTGTCCGTCCGTGCGTCGCGGACGCTGTCCAACACGGTCACGCCCACCAGTGTCCCAGGCGCGCGGACGGGCGCCGACCTCGGCGTCGTTCAGAAGTCGACGGTGACGCAGGCGGGGCGTCCGCCCGCGGTGCCCGCGTGCCCGGCGTGGGAGGCGGTCGGCTTCTCGTGCAGGACGACGGACTCCGCGCGCCGGTCGTCCGGGAAGACCCACGGGACGGTGGCGGTCGACTCGCCCGCGCCGTTCGCGTCGGTGGTGACGTCGAGCCAGATCTCGTTCATCGGGTTGGCGTAGGACGGGTCGACGCTCGGCGTCACCGGGTCCTCGGAGAACTGGTAGTGCGGGCCCGCGTCGGCACCGGAGGCCGCGGTGCAGGGCTGCGTGTGCGCGTGCGCGCCATAGGTCCGGTTCGGCAGCAGCCCGGTCACCCGGAGGGTGGCGACGGTGGCCCCGTCCTGCTCGGCGTCGGTGACCGCGACGGTCGCACCGACCGGGACGAGCCTCGGGTCGTAGGTGAACGCCGGCCCCTCGCCGCCCCGGGCGAAGCTCGCGGACACCTGGGTCTCCGCGGCCGGTGACTGCCCGCCGCAGGCGGTGAGCAGGAGCACGGTCATGAGCAGGAGCACGGGACGCTTCATGATCGTCAGTGTCGGAGATGTGCGGTTTCGGGGCGCGTCGTCGCGGGCCGGTACGCCCGGACGGGTGCCGTGGTCGGGAAGGGGCGTCACGTGGCGCTCGACGGCCGTCGACCGTTCGTCCTCACGATCCTGTGCGACATGGGGTGTGGAGCGCGGGCGGCGATGCTCACGGACTGTAGGATTTCCTCAGGTTCCGCCGGGCGAGCACGGGGCGCGGGGGAGGGCCGGGGCCTCTAGCTCAATCGGCAGAGCAGCGGACTTTTAATCCGCGGGTTCGGGGTTCGATCCCCCGGGGGCCCACACAATCACCAGTTCACAGCGTCGCGCTGATCATCTCACCAAGATCGCAGTACCACTTTGGGACCACTTACCCGTCCCCGTCGCTGTCGAACATGCCCTCCAGGACCTCGGCCGTCTCACGGTCGGTGAGCCTGCGCCCGAGGTAGCGGCGCCGACCAGGTGTACTGCCCGGACAGGTCGGTCGTTCGAGAACTCGCCGAGGACCGCCTGCACACTTGCCCCGGACTACGCCTGGACCGACACCCCGGAGACCGGGGAAACGCGGGAGATCACGGGCAGGCCACGTGGGGGAGAGTCCCCCGCGTGGGCCGGCCATGCACCCGGCCTGGTCGTCCAAGGACATTGAGTTCAGCGTTGTTCGACCACGTCTGCCCTCATCCGGGCGACGACCTCCGGCCCCGGCTCAGCAGAGCGACCCGTCCCTCGAGTCCCTCACCGGCGGCTGGGTACAGCGCGAGCACGAGTGGATCGTGTCCTGGAATGATGTCGGTGGGGTCGGCGACGAACCCGGGAAGGCGTCGGTCGTACGCATCCACGAGGTCGTCAGGCGCATAGGTGACGGGAAAGACGTGCCGTCGCTCCAGGTTGGCGTAGAAGTGTGCGGCGTCCGAGGCGAGTACGAGGGGGCCACGCTCGGTGGTCACCCTCACCACCTGTGTGCCGCCGGTGTGGCCGCCGACGAGGTGCACGCTCAGGCCGGGAAGGAGCTCCTCGTCCTCCCCCGCGAACCTCACTCGGTTCGCCTGGACGAGGCGCACGGTCTCCTGGACGTCGGCGCGGGCGTAGGCGGCGGCCGTGGTCGGGTCGGCCATGGCCTCCCCGGCCACGAACTGCAGCTCACATTCCTGGACGTGGAACCTGGCTCTGGGGAACAGGCCGAGGTTGCCTGCGTGGTCGTAGTGAAGGTGGGTCAGAACGACATCGTCGACCGTCGCAGGATCGACGTCCAACGCCGCCAGGGCCGCGCCGACGGGGATCACGAGGGTCCGGCCGCGGCGGGCGCCCTCCGCAGGGCTGAAGCCCGTGTCGACGACGACGGTGCGGTTCGCCGACCGCGCGACCCAGAGGTGGTAGTCCATCGGCATCGGGCCGTCACACGGGCAGCCACCGAGGAAGTTCTCCGACGCGCGTCGATCCACATGCCCGTACCGGATCGCGAAGACCTCATAGGATTCCGCGCTCACGACGGGCCGCCCTGGACGTCGGCACGCACCTCGATCCCCGCCCAGCCCTCGACGAGCCGGACGATGCTGGTGAAGTCGGAGTCCGGTCCGAGCCGATCTCTGGTCTGTCTCCACATCTGGTGCACGACCGCGCCGACCCAGGTCGGTACGGCCAGCGCTGCCGCTTCGTCGGCGAACAGCCCGAGGTCCTTCTCCATGAGCGCGGTGGCGAAGCCGAAGTCGAACGTCCCGGGCAGCACCGAGCGAGGGAACTTGTCCTGTGTGGCGCTGTTGCGCCCGGACCCGGCGTTGAGCACGTCGAGCATCGTCCGCGGGTCGAGGCCCGCCCTGACCCCGACCACCATCGCTTCCGAGGTGGTCGCCAGCGCCGCCGCGGACAGGTAGTTGTTCACCAGCTTCATGGCCTGGCCGAGACCCGGCTCCGTGCCGACGTGGAAGACCCTGCCCAGGGTGGCGAGCACCGGGCTCACCGCATCGAACTCGACCGCCGAGGCCGCCGCCATGACGGCGAGAGTGCCCTTCTCCGCGCCGCTCGTACCTCCGCTCACCGGGGCGTCGATCGAGGCCACGCCTCGGAGGCCGAGCTCCTCGGCCAACCGGCGGGCGGTGCGGGTACCGGTCGTGGACAGGTCCACCACGCGGCGGACCGCGGTTCCCTGAGCGACGCCGTCCGGTGCGAGCAGGACGTCGAGGACGCTCGCGGGTGTCGGGAGGGAGGTGAGAACCGTCTCTGCCAGGTCCGCGACCTCCCTGGCCGAGGATGCCGCCGTCGCGCCACGGTCGACGACCAGGGACCCGACCGCGTCGATCTCGACGTCGTGGACGACGAGGTCGTGCCCGGCGCCGAGAAGTCGGCCTGCCATCCTCGATCCCATGCGGCCGAGGCCGATGAAGCCCAGTTGCATCGTGTCGTCCTCACCCCTCCGGTTCGTGAGCTGTGGATCAGTGGGCGGAGTCGGTCTCGGCATCGAGGACCGACTGCGCGATCTTGAAGCCGTCGAGCGCGGCCGGGAATCCGCAGTACGCTGCCACCTGTAGGAACACCTCGCGGATCTCCTCCGCCGTGACGCCGTTGCGCACCGCACCGCGAAGGTGCGCGCGGAGCTCGTTGGGTCGGTTCAGGGCGCTGATCATCGCGATGTTGAGGAGGCTGCGGGTCCGGCGGTCGAGCCCGGGGCGGCCCCACACCGCGCCCCAGCAGTACTCGGTGACCAGGTCCTGCAGGGGGGCGCCGAGGTCACCCGCGGCAGCGAGGGCGCCGTCGACGTGGTCGTCGCCGACGACTGCGCGGCGGATCTGCATGCCCTGCGTGTACATGTCGTCCATGACCATCCTTGTCGTGTGCGGAGACGCGGCGGGTCTCAGCCGAGGGTGAACGGGTCGCGGGTGGTCCCGCTGAGCTCGACCCAGACGGACCGGGTCTCGAGGTAGTCCTTGACCGCGTCGATCCCGCTCTCGCGGCCGATGCCGGAGGCACCGAAGCCGCCGAACGGGACCTGCGGCGCGACCGTCCGGTAGGCGTTGATCCAGACCGAGCCGACCCTCAGGCGGCCGGCGGTGCGGTGCGCCAGGTGGATGTCGCGGGTCCACACCGCTGCGGCGAGGCCGTACTGCGTGCTGTTGGCGATGCGGACGGCCTCGTCCTCGTCGTCGAAGGTGACGACGGCGAGCACGGGCCCGAAGATCTCCTCGTTCAGTGCGCGGGCGTCGTCGGGAAGGTCGCGCAGCACGGTGGGCCGGACGAAGTAGCCGCCGAGTTCGGGGACGGCCCCGCCGCCGGTGGCGACGGTCGCTCCGGCGGCCCGGGCGGCGTCGAGGTGGTCGAGGACCTTCGCGTACTGGCCGTCGGTGGCCAGCGGTCCCATCTCGGTGCACTCGTCGGTGGGGTCGCCGAACACGATCGACTCCGCGCGTCGCACGATGCGGTCCACCAGCTCGTCGGCGATCGACCGGTGGACCACGAGCCGGGAACCTGCCATGCACGTCTGTCCGGCGGCCGCGAAGATCCCGGAGACGACGCCGTTGGCGGCGGCGTCGAGATCGGCGTCGGGGAACACGAGCTGGGCGGACTTGCCACCCAGCTCCAGAGCGACCCGGGCGAAGCGTTCCGCCGCGGCGTGGGCGACCGACCTTCCCACCTCGTTGGAACCGGTGAACGCGACCTTGTCGACGCCGGGGTGGGCGGCCAACGCCCGTCCGGTCTCCGGGCCCCATCCGGTCACGACGTTGACCACTCCGGGTGGGAAGCCCGCCTCGGTCACCAGCTGTGCCAGCGCCACTGTGGACGCGGGGGTGTGGTCGCTGGGCTTGACCACGACGGTGCAGCCGGCGGCGAGGGCCGGCGCGAGCTTCCAGGTCAGCAGCAGCAATGGCGAGTTCCACGGGGTGATGGCGGCGACCACACCCACGGGGACCCGCTGGGTGTACACCAGGAACTGGGGCTTCGCGGTGGGGATGACGTCGCCCTGCACCTTGTCGGCCAGGCCGGCGAAGTAGCGGTACCACTCGGGCAGCGCCTCGGCCTGCCCCCGCATCTCGCGCAGCAGCTTGCCCGAGTCCCGGGTCTCCCAGAGGCCGAGCCGTTCGGCGCTCAGCTCGATCAGGTCGGCGAGCCGCGCGAGGAGCCGTCCGCGCTCGGGTGGCGTCAGCGCGCCCCACGGTCCTTCGAGCGCGGTGCGCGCGGACCGTACTGCGCGATCCACGTCCTCGGCGGTCCCGTCGGCGACCCGTGCCCACGGTCGTCCGGTGAACGGATCGACGGACTCGTAGGTGCGGCCGTCCCCGGCGGACACCATCCGGCCGTCGATGACCAGGCCCAGTGACTCGAGGTCGGTCACCACGACGCCGCCACGAGTGCTCGTTCGTAGTCCTGCTCCGACACCTCGCCGAGCCATTCGGTGTGTCCGAAGGAGTAGGCGACCTGGGTCAGGAGACTGTCCGGGCCCGCGCCGTGCCAGTGCACCCCGCCCGCGGGGGTCCACACGGCCTGATCGGCGAGGACGGGACCGCCGTGCCCGTCGTCCCCGACCACGAACCCGCGGCCGTGGGTGGCCTCGATGAGCTGACCGCTGTCGTGGCGGTGCCAGAAGGTCCGGGCCCGTGGGGCGAAGACCACCAGGTTGACGACGGGATCGTCGCCGAAGACCGGATCGGCCCAGACCTCACCGGTGAAGGTGTCGGTGCGGCGGACGCTGGGGGTCCCCGCGCGTGCCGGGATGAGGTGCATGCGTACGTCCTCTGTGTGGGATGGAAGGTCTCGTGCTCAGTGGTGTCCTGCTCCTAGGTGTGATGTCCAGGGAGGTTGTCCCGTCCGGGGGCGGTGAGTCTGGCTGACAGACGAAGGCCTCCGGTTGTGAAGTGGAGCTGTCTAGGAACCGCTTCACCCACCGGAGGCCTTCGT
>NZ_VRMC01000129.1:0-10397 GCF_008369905.1 Pseudonocardia sp. EV170527-09 | reverse complement strand
GCCACTACCACGACATCGGCATCCTCGAACCGGCCCACATCGACCCCGACACCGGCTACCGCTTCTACGACACCGGTTGTGTGGGCGCGCCGTACGGATGGCCGATCGGGCCGCCGGTGATGCAGGTCCTCGGCCTCGGGCAACCAACGGCATTCGAGGTCGACCCGGCTGTGGTGCTGGCCTCACGGCGGGCGAACCCTCCGGATGGCCGGCGACCGGGACACCGTGTTGTTGCCGGCGCACTTCCATGGCGCGGTGCTTCTCGAACCCGCGCCGCGATACCCGGCGTCACGGCCTGACCCACCTACGGAAACCGGGTCGAGCGAAGTCCGGGCAGTCCGCCCGCCGACCGGCAGAAGACCTCGAGAGCTGACCGGCGAGCTTTCACAGCGCGCGCCGGGAGACACGACGGCCCCGCCGGTTGTCGGAGCCGCGGACGACGAGCGGAAGCTCGCGAATGTCGCCCGGTGGCTGATCTCCGGCGCAGGACCGCCAGCTCCCGTCCGCGGTCCGATCCTGGTCCTGCAACGCGGTGTGCAACATGCCGAAGGCCAGCGCCCCGGTGCCGTCGTACAACCGGCGGAGCGCGTCCAGGTCCCCGCTGCGGATCCCGCGCAGCAGCACGGCGAGTTCCCGCGCATCGCGGACCAGACCGTCGCCTCCCCGGGGTCTGCGGCGCCACGATCGAACGGATCGGGGGCGGCCTGCGGCGCGCGGTCACCGAGCACACCGGCGGCGCTGGCCGTCGTGATCAGCCGCGGTTGCTGCCGACGAGATGGGCGAACACCACGGTGTTGTCCCGGTAGCTTCGTGCTGCCGAGTCGAAGTCGCCGCCACAGGTGATCAGTCGCAGTTCCGCGCGGTCGACGTCGCCGTACACGGATTCTGTCGGAAATGCATTCTTGGGAAATGAGCGGACCTCGTCGACGCGGAATGTCGCGGCGATTCCGTCGGCCCGTGTCACGGTGACCTCCGCGCCCGGGCGCATCCGGCCGAGGTCGTAGAACACCGACGGGCCCTCGGTGGCCGAGTCGACGTGGCCGAGGATCACCGACGGGCCGCGGAAGCCCGGTGCCGACGACCCGCGGTACCAGGACGCCCGGTCGTAGCCGGGGCCCGGGGCCGGGACCTCGAGGGTGCCGTCGGGTGCGAGACCCGACTGGTCGACGACCGACTCGACCCCGATCGACGGGATCGAGATCGACCGGGGCGGGGAAGGCGGGAGCACCTCGCCCACCGGGCTGGCCCCCGCGGGAGCGGTGCCGGCCACGGCCGGTCCCGCGGGCCCCGCGGCTACCGGATCCGGGGGGCCACCCGCGGTCAGGGTCGACACGAGCACGACCACGCCCGCGACCTCCAGCAGCAGAGCACTCAGCGGGGCGAGCAGCCGCCGGCGGCGGGACGGGTGTGGTGCGGTCATCTCTCACGCTCCGGTGCCGGGTCGAGCAGGGGTACCGGTCGTCGTGGTGACCACGACCGGAGCCGGGGCACCGCCCGCCCGTGCGGACGTCCCCCGGCGTGTGATCAGTGCCCGCGGACGCCGCGGCGGCGGACGACCAGCACCAGCGCGGAACCGGCGAGCAGCGCGACGCCGGTCACGACCAGCGCCGTGTCGGTACCGGAGGTGTTGCCACCGCCGGTCTCGACGCCACCCTGCGGCATCGGCATGGTCCCGCTCGTCGTGTTGACGACGATCGTCGCGATGCCGATGGTGGTGCCGCCCTTGAGCGCGTCGGTCGCGAAGGCGCCGTTCAGGGCCTCGGCGGCCCCGGCGTTCAGCGTCACGGTCGTGCCGGTCAGCGTCGCGGTGCCCGCCGACCCGTCGATCGTGATCGGCTTCAGGGTCGAGCCGTTGAGGTCGAACAGGGTGGTCGACTCGGCGACGGTCGTGCCGCCGGCGCGGACCCGGCCGGTCAGCACGGCGGGGTCACCCGGGTCGATCACGAAGTTGTCGAGCGTGACCTCGGTGTCGCCCTTGGTCAGGGTCAGCCCGCTGCCCATGTGCTCGATCCGGCCCTGCACGTAGGGCAGCACCTCGTTCGGCTCGTAGACGGTCACGTTGCCGCCGGTGATCGGGAACGAGGCGGCGCCGTCGGCGATCGAGGCGGACCCGAACGGGCCGGGGGTGACGTCGAGCGAGGTCAGCGCGTCGGTGAAGCCCTTGTCCAGCGCGACCGAGGTGCTCTCACCGGTCAGGTTCGAGATCATCGCGACCGGCGGCGGGTTCTCCTGGGCGGAGGCGACGCCGGCGCCCAGCGCGGTCGTCGCGGCGGCGACCAGCCCGACCGTGGCCAGGCCGATCACACGGCGTACGGAATTCGGCATTGTGGTTCTCCTTGGATCGCACCGACCGACGGGCGATTCCCGGCGACCTCTGCCCCTGTATTCGGTGACCGGAGCACAGGGGTTCGGAGAAAATCGGATCGGAATTATCCGAGGCCCGGAAAATGTCACGGGCGACGGAATCCGGACCCCGGGCAGCGGAGCGTGTGCGGCCGCTGCTCAGCCGTCGGTATGGCCCGCCCTGCGGTGCCGGAAGCGGGTCTTCATCTCGGCGACACCGTCGGCGAACCGCTCGGCGTGGATCTCCTCCACGACGGCGGCGTCCCGGGAGTCGAGTAGTTCGAGTGCACGGACCTGTTCGGCGGACAGGTACATCGGCGTCACCCCCGCCTCTGGGTTCGTACCGGAGGCGGGGTCGGTTCACCGGCCCGTCAGGTGGTCAGATCAACCCCGCCGCACGGGCCGCGATGACCGCCCGCGCCCGGTTCCGGGTGTCGAGCTTGCGCATCGCGCTGTGCAGGTAAGCCTTGACCGTCCCCACGGTGATCCCGAGCTGCGCCGCGATCTCGGCGTTGGTCGCTCCCACCGCGACGTGCTGCAGCGCCTCGATCTCCCGCGGCGAGAGGGCGGGAGCCTCCCCGCTCGTCCGGCCCGCCGTCGGACGCGCCCCGGCCAGGCCGTCCCGGATCCGGCTCAGCCGGTCGCGCAGCTCCGGGTCGTCGGTGGTCTCGATGAGCGCGGCGAGCTCCCGCAGCGCGCCGGCCCGGCTCTCGGTGTCCGCGGCGGCCGGGGGTGGGTGCCGGTCGAGCAGGGCCGTGGCATCCCGGACGATGTTCGCGGCGATGACGCCTGCGTTGCGGACCGCGACGTCGCCGATCGGCCCGTGCTCGCGCATCGCCCCGTACATCACGCCGCGGACCGAGCCGCGGACGACGATCGGGTACGCCAGGATCGACGCGAGCCGCTCGTGCTCGACGACGACGTGGTCGTAGTCGTGGGTGATCCCCGAGGTCGAGGCGTAGTCGCTGACCCGGCACGGGATCCGGCGGGCCATCGCGGCGCCGCCGAGCCCGCGTCCGGACAGGACGCTGAGCAGCCGCAACGAGTCACCGAAGGTGCCGATCAGCTGGTTGATCGACAGCTGCTGCCCGTCACCCACGGTCCGGGTCGTCCCGCCGAACACGACCGGCAGGCCGGTCGTCGCGCTGAGCTCGTGGAGTCGCCGGGGCATGACCCGGTCCAGGGCCCGGGCGACGGCGTCGTCGTCCAGCACGAGTGCTCCTCCCGTCCGTCCGCGCGGCATCGGCCCGCCCGTCGTGTCCCAGCTTCTCACCGGCGCGGACGGTGGAGAAGTGCGCTGGTCCACCCGGACGGGAGCGGGCGCCCGCCACTACCGACTTCGGTTGGTAGCGGCGTCCGGGCAGCTGCGGAGAGTCTGTTCCCCGAGAGACCCGGCCGCGCTCGACGAGGAGCCCCGCATGCACACCACCGCTGCCCCGGTGCCCCTCTGAGCGAGGCGATGCCCGCGACCGCCCCGACCCGCGGTCCGCCCCATCCCACCGACCCGGAGGACGTCCGTACCCATGGGCAACCACGAGATCTACCGCGACGCCCGTGACCGGCTCGTCGCGCTGCACGGCGAGCACGAGAAGGCCGTCGCCGACTTCACCTGGCCGCAGTTCGACGGCGCGTTCCAGTGGGCGCACGACTGGTTCGACGTGATCGCCGACGGGGAGACGCGGACCGCGCTGCGCATCGTGGAGGAGGACGGCGCCGAGGGCGCCTGGACCTTCGACGAGCTGCGCCGCCGCTCCAACCAGGTGGCCCGCTGGCTGGCATCGCACGGGGTCGGGCGCGGGGACAGCGTGCTGGTCATGCTGGGCAACCGCGTCGAGCTGTGGGAGTCGATGCTCGCGGTGATGAAGCTCGGCGCGGTGATCATGCCGACGACCACCGCGCTCGGCGCCGTCGACCTGCCGGACCGGCTGGAGCGCGGTGGCGCCCGGTTCGTGATCGCCGACGCGTCCTGCACGGGCAAGTTCGACGGACTCCTCGACGGGCGCACCGCGATCTCGGTCGGCGGCACCGCCGAGGGCTGGCTGGACCTCGCCGACTCCCGCGACGTGGACGACGCACCCGTCGAGCACCCGGGCACCACCGCCGACGACCGGCTGCTGCTGTACTTCACCTCCGGCACCACCAGCCGGCCGAAGCTGGTCGAGCACACCCAGGCGTCGTACCCGGTCGGACATCTGTCCACGATGTACTGGCTGGGCATCACCCCTGGCGACGTGCACCTCAACATCAGCTCGCCGGGCTGGGCCAAGCACGCGTGGAGCTGCTTCTTCGCCCCGTGGATCGCCGGGGCGACGATCTTCCTCTACAACTACGGCCGCTTCGACGCGGCGTCGCTGCTCGCCCAGATCCGGGACAAGGGCGTCACCACGTTCTGCGCGCCGCCGACGGTGTGGCGGATGCTGATCAAGGCCGATCTGTCCGGCGGGCCCGGCTCGCTGCGCGAGGTCATCGCGGCGGGCGAGCCGCTCAACCCGGAGATCATCGAGCAGGTCCGGGCGCAGTGGGGACTGACCCTGCGCGACGGGTTCGGCCAGACCGAGACGACGGCGTCGGTGGGCAACACGCCCGGCTCCGTCGTGAAGCCCGGGTCGATGGGCCGCCCGTTGCCCGGTGTGCCGGTGGTGCTGGTCGACGAGCTCACCGGCGAGGTCTCCGACACCGAGGGTGAGATCTGCATCGACCTCGCCCGGCGTCCCACCAGCCTGATGGTCGGGTACCTGGACATGCCGGAGAAGACCGCCGACGCCATGGCAGGCGGCTTCTACCACACCGGCGACACCGCGACCCGCGACTCCGACGGCTACCTGTTCTACGTCGGCCGCACCGACGACGTGTTCAAGGCCAGCGACTACAAGATCTCGCCGTTCGAGCTGGAGAGCGTGCTCGTCGAGCACCCGGCGGTGCTGGAGGCCGCCGTGGTCCCGCAGCCCGACCCGGTGCGGCTCGCCGTGCCGAAGGCCTACATCGCGCTCGCCCACGGCCACGAGCCGACCCGGGAGACGGCGGTCGCGATCTTCGCCCACGCCCGGGACCACCTCGCGCCCTACCTGCGGGTGCGGCGCATCGAGTTCTTCGAGCTGCCGAAGACGATCTCCGGCAAGATCCGCCGCGTGGAGCTGCGGGCCCGCGAGCGTGACGAGGCGGGGGCGGCCGCGGGCGGGGAGTGGCGTTACGAGGACCTCCCGGAGCTGAGTGCCTGACGGTCGCCCAGGAGTCCTCCGGACGGATCCGCCGAGCCGCCCGGGACCGGACGGCCGGCCCGTCTCCGGCGCGATGCCGAGACGGGCCGGCTGACCCGTGCCCGGGTCGCGCCGCGACGTCACAGGTCCAACTGCACCTCGGACCCCGCGGCCCGGGAGACACACACGCAGAGCCGGTCCCCGGCGGCCCGCTCGTCGTCGGTCAGGTAGGTGTCGCGATGGTCGACCGCACCCCCGAGCACCGGTGTCACGCAGGTACCGCAGATGCCCTGTCCACAGGAGGAGGGCACGTCGACCCCGGCGGCGGTGAGCGCCTCCAGCAGGGTGTGGTCCTCGTCGACCTCGACGGTCCGCCCGCTGCGCCCGAGCACGGCCTTGAACCGCCGGGCGCCCGCCGGGGCGGTCCCGGTGGCGACGAAGCGCTCGTCGTGCACCGTGCCCGCCGGCCAGCCGTGCGCCCGGGCCCGGTCGTGGACCGCGTCGATCAGACCGGCCGGACCGCAGACGTAGACGTGGTCCCCGGCTCCCGGCGAGGCCAGCACCCGGTCGAGGACGGCACCGGTGCCGGCCGGGTCGAGCCCCAGGTGGTGGATGGTGGCGGGGTCGGCAGCCAGCTCGTCGAGGAACGGCAGGTGCGCCTCCGAGCGGGCGAAGTGGTGCAGCTCGACCGACTCGCCGGCGGCGCGCAGCGCCCGCAGCATGGCGATCAGGGGGGTGATCCCGATGCCACCCGCGACGAGCACGTGCCGGGTCGCCCCGGCGGCGAGCGGGAAGGTGTTGCGGGGTGCGGAGACGGCGACCGGGTCGCCGGGCCGCAGTGCGTGTACCGCGGCCGAACCGCCCCGGGACGGCTCCTCGCGCTGGACGGCCAGCGTGTAGCGGCCGTCGCGGGAGTCGTCGCACAGCGAGTACTGGCGGACGAGGCCGCCGGCGAGCCGCAGGTCGACGTGGCCGCCCGGCTCGCCCGGGGGCAGCGGGCTCCCGTCGGCGGCGGCGAGGTGCAGCACCCGGATGCCCACCGCGGCCTCGGTGATCCCGGCGACGACGGCCGGGGTCCACCGGGGTCGGGGCGCCGGGCCCCGGTCCTCGGCGATCAGCCGGTCCATGATCCGCCGCCAGCGCACGACGCCGGAGTCGGTCTCCAGCAGCACCGGCTCCGGCGCGGTGTCCTCGCAGCGGGCGAACGCGGCGATCGTCGCGTGCTGCGCACGGATCATCGGCTCGTCCTGCTCCTCGAACGCGAACCGGCGCAGGTCGGAGATCTTCAGCCGCATCTGCGGGGTCTCGGTGCCCGGCCGCACGCCCCAGCGCGACGCCGTCGTGAAGTAGTGCGTGGTGCTCGCGGTCTCCGGGGTGAGGATGTGGGTGCCGAGGTAGCCGACGCCCTCGGAACGAGGCCGTCCCGGCGTCGTGACGCCGACGTCGAGCAGCAGGTGCGACGGCGCGTTCCACCGGAAGTCGGTCCAGGTGTCGACCGGGGCGCCGTCGTCGTGGAACAGCATGTCGAACATGCCGGGGGGAGGCACCGACGCGGACTCCCGCACGACGTTGACCGTGTCGCCGTCCTGCCGCACGGTCGTCGCGGTGTCCAGCATGGCGCTGTTCCCGAGGATCCCGTCGTGCAGGAAGCTGGTGTGGCTGCAGTCGAGCAGGTTGTCGACGATCAGGTCGTACGGCACGTCCATGACCAGGTGGTCGCGCCGGGTCGTGGTGTCCTCGGCGTCGAGGGTGCCGAAGTCGGGCAGCAGACCGTGATCGGGCTCCCGGTCACCTGCCCACCACCAGACCGCACCGTGCCGCTCCACCACGGTGTGTGCGGTGACCGCTGCGGCGCGCGGGACCACCCCGGCGCCGTGCGGGTTGCGCACGCACGCACCCGAGGTGTCGAACTCCAGGCCGTGGTAGCCGCAGGTGATCGTCCGGCCGTCGAAGCGGCCGCGCGACAAGGGCGCGAACCGGTGCGGGCAGCGGTCGTCGAGGGCGACCGGTCGGCCGTCGGCGTCGCGGGTGAGCAGCAGCGGCCGTTCGAGCACCGTCCGCGACAGCATCGTGTCCGGGGTCAGCTCGCCCGACCAGGCCACCAGGTACCAGGTGTTGCGCAGGAACTCCACGACGCGTCCGCCCTCTCCGTCGACGACGTTTCTGAACTCACTCGTTCATGAATGTGCGGCGACGGGTGTGCCGGGTCAAGGGGCGCGGCGATCCGGAGGCGATGTGTCCCGGTCCGGATGCGGCGCGTCAGGAGCGGGGGAGGAAACCCGGCAGGACGGCGTCGACGACGTCGGCCGCCCAGGCGTCGTCGAGGTCGCGGCCGGCGAGGTGGTCCGCGTAAAGGTTCCCGACCAGGGTGCTGACCAGCCGTTCGACGTCGACAGTGGGGTCGAGGTCGCCGCGTTCGACCCCGGCCCGGAGCACGGCGGCGATGCCCGCCCGGCGGGGCAGCAGCGTGCTCCGCCGGATCGTAGCGAGCAGCTCGCCGGAGACCGGCTCGTCGGCCAGGCAGTTGCCGACGACGGCCATCCCGCCGACGTCGTCGTACTGGCGCCGCATGGCGTCGAGGTGGGCCACGAGATCCTCGCGCAGTACACCGGTCGACGGCGGCACGTGGTCGACCTGCAGATGCTGCAGCGCTGCGGCGAGCAGCTCGGAGCGGCTGCGCCAGCGGGTGTAGACGGTCACCTTCGACACCCCGGCCTCGGCGGCCACCCGGTCCATGGTCATCCGGGCCAGGCCCTCGGCGGCCAGCAGTCGGACCGTCGCCTCCAGCACCGCGACGTCCTTGGAGCGGTCCCGTGGGCGTCCCCGCGGTCGGTCGGTCACCGATCCAGAGTAGATCCGGCCGGGTCGGCGGACCGGAGCCCGGGTTGCATCTTTCTAATTCGGATTCTAATCTGCGAACGTCCGGCCGTTCCCCGGCCCACGCAACGTCGCGGTGAGGAGTCCCGGTGATGCCCCGTCCCGACGGATCACGGCCGGACAGCCCGTGCCAGGGTGCGGCGTGACGGCGCCCCCGGCCCCGCCGGCGTTCACGGGCTGGCTCGGCGACCGGGTCCCCGGGCTCACCCCGCCGTTGCGGCTCGTCCGCGTCGGCGCGGGTCAGTCCAACATCACCTCGGTGGTCACCGACGCCGACGGGCGGGAGTGGGTCCTGCGCCACCCGCCCGCCGGCGCCCCTGCCGGATCGCACGACGTGCACCGTGAGGCCCGTGTCCTGCGCGCCCTCGTCGGGTCGGGCGTGCCGGTGCCGACGGTGGTCGCCGAGGGGACCGACGCCGGGGGGATCGACGGCCCGTTCTACGTCATGGACCGGTCGCCGGGCGCCCCACTGGTCGACGAGTCCGACGCCTCGGCCTGCACCCCGCGCCAGCGACGGGAGCTGTCGGTCGAGACGGTCGAGGTGCTCGCCCGCCTGCACGCGCTCGACCCGGCCGCCGTCGGTCTGCAGGGACTCGGCCGTCCGACGGGCTTCCTGGAACGCCAGACCGCCCGGACCGTCCGGAACTGGGCGGCGTGGGGGGAGGGCTCCGCGGCGACCCCCGCGTGGGAGGAGTGCCGCCGTCGCATCACCGCCTCGGTGCCTCGTCAGCAGCGCACGGTGATCACCCACGGCGACTACCGGCTGTCCAACCTGCTCGTGCGGGACGGCCGGATCACCGCCGTGCTCGACTGGGAGCTCTGCACCCTCGGCGACCCGCTGGCCGACCTGGCGTGGCTGCTCGACGACTGGCGCTCCCCGCAGGAGCCCGCGATCGTCATCCCCCGTCCCACCCGTGCGGGCGGGTTCGCCGCCCGCTCCGAGATCGTCGACGCCTACGCCGCCCGCACCGGCCTGGACGTCGGCGACCTCGACCACTACTGCGCCTTCACCCACTGGAAGGCCGCGACCCTGCTGCAGGGGTCCTCGTCCGCCGACGCTCCGGGAGCATGGGCGAGCACGGGGCCCTCGACCTGCATTCGCTGCAGGACTCCGTCGAGCACCTGCTCGACGGGGCACTGCGCCTGCTGGGCCGCTGAACCGCCACCCGAGACGCGGAGAGGACACCGTGCGCCCCGAGGACGACTACACCCACCCGGTTGGGCCCGAGCCCCACTTCAACGAGTCCATGTACGTGCACTTCAACGACCCGGTGGCGCGCCTCGGCGGCTTCCTGCGGATCGCGAACCGGCCCAACGAAGGACGGGGCGAGGTCACCGTCTGCCTGTTCCTCCCCGATGGCAGCCTCGGCTTCTCCTACGCCCGCCCCGAGGTGACGTCGAACGAGGCGTTCGACAGCGCCGGGATGGCCTTCCGTGTCCGCGAACCCTTGCGACACCTCGACGTCTCCTACGCCGGGCCGCTCACGCTCGTCGCCGATCCGGCGGCGATGGACGACCCGCGCACGGCGCTGGGCGGCAGCCCGACGGTCGAGGCCGTCGTCGAGCTGGCGGTGCACGGCATCGCGCCCGTGTTCGACCACAGCTTCGACACCGACGGGGGCTCCTTCGCCCCCAACCACTACGAGCAGCCGCTGTCGGTGCAGGGCCGGATCGTGGTCGACGGGGTCGAGACCGCGGTCGGCGGCCACGGCCTGCGCGACCACTCGTGGGGCCCGCGATCCTGGCAGGGGGTCTGTAACGAGAACGGTGGTTCCGGCGATGTTGTCAGTAGTGCTCGGCGCCCGGCCAGCGGTCACCGAAAGTGATGGCGAAGGCGTTGAGGACTGGCTTCCAGCGCATCATCCATCGGGTGTGGCCTCGTCCGGTCGGGTCGAGGCTGCGGGTGACGAGGCTGCGGGTGACAAGGTACAGACATTTCATCGCGGCCTGCTCGCTGGGGAAATGCCCTCGCGCTCGGAC
>NZ_VRMC01000128.1:0-10427 GCF_008369905.1 Pseudonocardia sp. EV170527-09 | reverse complement strand
GGACCCTGGCCGACGGCTGGGCCTACGCCCGACTCTATGAGTCGACCCGCCAACGCAACGACGCCCTACCCGGCTGGCTGCACTTCTACAATCACCACCGCGCTCACTCCGCCATCGGCGGCCAGCCACCAGTCACCAGGCTGACCAACCTCCCTGGACATCACACCTAGTCGAGGCTGCGTGCGGCGAAGGTGTCGCAGGAGTCGGGGTTGCCGCTCTGCAGGCCGGTGGTGAACCACTTCTCGCGCTGCGCGGAGCTGCCGTGCGAGAACTGCGACTCGTCGACCCGGCCGCCACCCAGGTTGGACTGGATGTAGTCGTCGCCGATCCGGGACGCGGTGTCGAGGGCGGCGTCGATGTCGGACTGGTCCAGCTGGGTGATCAGGGGCTTCCCGGACGGGCCGGGCGTCGTCGTCGCGTGGTTCGCCCAGATGCCCGCGTAGCAGTCGGCCTGCAGCTCCAGACGCACCGAGCCGGAGGTCGGGCCGGTGTCGTTGCCCGCGCGGCGGTTGGTGCCGGTGAGGTTCTGGATGTGGTGGCCGTACTCGTGGGCGATCACGTAGGCCTGCGAGAACGGTCCGCCCTTCGCGCCGAAGCGGGTCTGCAGCTCCTGGAAGAAGGTGAGGTCGATGTAGATCTCGGAGTCGGCGGGGCAGTAGAACGGCCCGCTGTCCGACGTCGCCGACCCGCAGCCGTTGGTGCTGACCCCGCCGGAGAAGAAGTTCGTGCGCGGCGGGGTGAAGCCGGAGGAGAACTGGGTGGCCCAGTAGTCGTCGAGGGAGTTGACGACGGCGACGACACGGCAGTCCGTCGACGTGTTCGCCGACTCGCCGGTGGCGCAGTTCTGCTGCAGCGACGAGTTGTCCGCCGTCTGGCCGGTGCCGACCTGGTCGAGCCCGGGGTAGCCGCCGCCCGCGCCCATCCCGGACATGTCGACGCCCGCGAAGTTCGACAGCAGCAGGTACAGGATGACGCCGACGAGGCCCAGGCCGCCGCCCGCGCCCGCCACCCGGCCGCCGACCCCGCCGCCCCGGCCACCGCCGGAGCCTCGCAGGTCGTCCACGCCGGACGTGTCGAGCCGGGCGTTCTCGTCGAACCGCACGTCGTCCTCCCGAGATGAGACCGGGGGAATCCCACCACACCGCGTCGGACCGCACCGGCGCGGACGTCCCCCGCCACCCGTCAGGGTGTCCCGGGTGCGGCCCGCCACGCCGCGGCCGCGACGCCGTGCGCGGCACGGAAGCGGCGGGCGAAGTAGCCGGGGTCCGGGTAGCCGACCCGGGCGCCCACCTCGGCGACCGGGAGGTCGGTGGAGGCGAGGAGCCGCCGCGCCTCCCGCATCCGGCGCTCGGTGATCCACTGCTGCACGGTCCGCCCGGTCCTGCGCCGGACGACGGTGGTCAGGTGCCCGGGAGTCAGCCCGACGGCGTCGGCGACCTGGCGCAGCGACAGCTGGCCGGCGAACCGCTCCTCGACGACGGCGAACACCGCCGCGAGCAGCGGGTCGCCGGACTCGGCGGGCACGTCGTCGACGAGCCGCCCCAGAGCCACCAGCAGCAGGGTGAGGTGCGCGCGGGCGGCCTCGGCGTGACCGTCGCGGCGGCGGGTCAGCTCGTCGTCGAGGTCGGCGAAGCGGGCCCGCCAGGCCGCCCGCTCCTCGGGTGGGACCCGGATCCGCTGCCCGCCACCGCGGTGGCGTCCGACGAACGGCGCGAGCAGCGGATGGTCCTGCCAGGACACGGGCGCGACCGCCTCGGCCGGGAAGATCACCGACCACAGCTCGCCGGGTGGTTCGGCGCTCTCCCGGACATGGTCGACCACCGCGCCGGGGGCGATCACGAACGCGTCACCCTCGCCGAGCTCCCAGGCGCGGCCGTCGACCCGGTACGTGCAGGTGCCGCGGACGACGTGGACCAGCAGCAGGAAGTCGTGCGCGTGCGGCCCCCGTACCCGGGGCAGCGACCCTCCTGGCCCGTCGACGTGCTGGACCGCGATCGGCACCGGGGAGTGTGCGAAACCGACCAGCGGAACGCCCGAACTTCGTCCCAGCACAGCCACAGATAGTGCCTTGTAGGCAGTTCGTGGGCCAGGAAGGGTCGGTGACGTACACGAAGTTCGTCCGAGGGGAACCGATGACCACGCACGCCCACACACCCGCGCTCGTCAGCTCGCGGCTGCTCCCCGGCTACGACACCGTGGCCCGGCTCAGCGGCGCCGTCCCGATGTACTGGCGGCTGCTGGCGCAGGCGGGCATCGGCCCGCGGGACCGTGTGCTGGAGATCGGCTGCGGGACCGGGAACGTCCTGCTGCGCGCCGCGGAGGCCGTTCCGTCGGCCACCGTGCACGGCGTCGACCCCGACCCGGAGGCGATCGCGATGGCCCGCCGCAAGGCGGCCGACGCCGGCGTCGAGCTGAAGCTGCAGATCGGTGTGGCCGAGGACCTGCCTCTCGACGACGGCAGCGTCGACCGGGTCCTCTCCTCGCTGATGCTGCACCACATCGCCGCCGATGCCCGGGTCGCGGCGCTGCGGGAGGCGCGCCGCGTCCTGGCGCCGGGCGGGAGCCTGCACCTGGTCGACCTCGATCACGACCCGCGCACCGCCGGACGGATGCGCGTCGTCAACAGGGTGCTGTCGCTGCTGGCGCGCTTCGATCCGGCCCACCGCCGGTCCCGCCACGGCGGGCACGGCCACGGTCACGGCGGCCACGGTCACGGGGCGCAGCCGGTGCCGGAGCTGCTCGCGGCCGCCGGGTTCACCGATGCGGTGGTGGTCGGGCACGGGGCGACCAGGATGGGGCCGGTCACCTACTACCGCGCGGAGCGCTGAGAGGTCCCGTTACCCTCCCGAGCGGAAGCGTGGCAGAGCGGCCGAATGCACCCGCCTTGAAAGCGGGCGTCCGAAAGGACCGGGGGTTCGAATCCCCCCGCTTCCGCCATCTCTGACCTGCAAGGACGCAACCGCCGCGCGCTCCCGGCTCTCCGGGAACCCGCGGCGGTTGCAGTTGTGGCGGCATTCCGCCTTCTCAGACGGTCGTCGGCGGCCCGTCGGGCGTCTGCCAGAGCAGCCCGCCGACCCGTGAGGCGACGTCCTGTCGCACCGCTGACGTGAGGTGTTGGTACCGCGCAGCCATCGCCGTGTTCGACCAGCCCATCACGCCCATGACCGCCCGCTCGGTCACGCCGAGCAGCAGCAGGACCGTCGCGGCGGTGTGCCGAGCATCGTGCAGTCGCCGTTCCGGGACTTCCGCCGAGATGAGGAGCTGCTTCCAGCTCTTGTTATCGGTTCGAGGATGCAGGACGGTGCCGAATTCGGTCGTGAAGACGTAGTCGGTGTCCACCCACAGGTTGGCAGCCCGCACACGGTCGTTGTACTGCTCGTTGGCATGTTCCCGGAGCAGCTTGACGAGCGGATCGGGCAGGCCGATTCCCCGGCGGCCGGCCTCCGACTTCGTCTCTGCGGTCTCGGGCCGGAGCGCGAGTCGGTGAGGACAGCGGCCGGCCTGCTTTCGTCCGCACGTCCCGTCGCAGCCGTGAGCCCATTTTGGCCGTAGGCGATTGCGGCGGACGACGAGGAATCCGCCCATGAGATCGACGTCCTGCCAGCGCAGACCGAGGGCTTCACCCTGGCGCAGACCGAGCGCGAGAGCGACGGCCCATCGGGCACCGTTCCTCTCGGTCCCCGCGGCCTTGAGAATCCGTGAGACCTCGTCGACCGTGTAGGGCTCGACCTCGGTGGAGCGCACTCGCGGGGCCTTCGCGAGAAGGGCGGGATTCGTCGTGGCGTGTCGCCGCCGGACGGCCTCGTTCAGCGCCGTACGAATCGTTCGGTGCACCTGGTGAGCGGTGCCGGGCGCGGCCCCGTTCCGCATCATCTTCTGATAGAGCCGTTCGAGGTGCTCCGGTTGCAGCTTGTCCAGCTTGTGTGCGCCGACGCCGGGAATGAGGTGAATCCGGATCGCCGTCGAGTACGCGTCGCGCGCGTTCGGGCTGATTGCGGGCGGGGCTGCGACGGTGTCCAGCCAGTGCCTCAACCACTTCTCGACGGTCCAGTTCGCCCCGGGCTGCGCGACGGTGCCGGCGTCGCGGTTCTTCTCCAGCGCACGGACCTTCTTCGTGACGGCAGCCTGTGTCTTCCCGCGTACGTGGCGGCGGTCGGGGCGGCCGTTGTCCTTCGTCCCGACGGTGACGTATCCGTGCCACGATCCGTCGCTGCCGAGGTAGATGCTGGACCGGCCGTTGGCGTTGCGGGTGCGCTTCTCGCGGGTCATGTCCGGTCCTCTCAGGCAGCTCGGTGCTTGGCGACGAGCCGGGCGGTGAAACCGGCGATGGCGTCGGCGTGGATGCGTCGGAGTCGTCCGATGAGGACGGACTCCAGCTCGCCGGTGCGGACGTAGGAGTACGCGGTCGTCTTCCCGATGCCGAGCTGTTCTGCGGCCTCCTCGACGGTGAAGAGGACTCGTGCCGGCCGGTGTGCGGGCTCGGGCTCGCGGGGTGCCGGCTGGTCGGCCATGAGGGTGGCGAGCTGCGCGAGGAGCTGCCCGATCTGCGCGGTGCGGTCGTCGGTCATCGGGCACCTCCACCGGTAGCGGTTACGTCGGTTACAGCGGTTACGTGCCTGGTCAGGGGCGTAACCGACGAACGGGGTGTAACCGCGGCGTCGGTTACGGGTGTCTGCTCGGGAGGGTCGTCGGATGAGGGCTCGACAGAGGGCGTAACCGTGGGCGCGGTTACGCGGTCGGGATCGGTTACGCCTCTGACCTGCGATGTAACTGGTGTAACCGCGGTAACCGCACCGGATGGGTCGGGCTCGGTGGCGGGTGGGAGGTAGCGGGCGAAGGCGTCGGAGAGTGCGCCGTCGACGTGGTAGCCCTTGGTGACGTGTCCGCCGATGCGCAGTGGGCCGGGGCGGACGCCGTAGCGGGCCAGCTCACGGGCGAGGCGGCGGGCGTCGAGGGGGCGGCCGTCGAGGTCGGCCCAGCCGGCTTCTTCGTCGGCGCAGAGCCGGCCGATGATGTCGCTGGTCGCCATCCGCTCGGCTTCGTGGGCGGTGAACAGGGCGCGCAGGTCGGCGAGCAGCCGGGTCCCGACCGAGGTGCCGGTCTCGGTGGCCTGCCCGACGAAGTGCACGGCGGCGGCGCGGGCGGTGTCGGGCCAGTGCCCGCCGGCGAGGTCGGCGATGGCGAGCAGGGGTTCCCAGACCTCGGCGGCGCGGTCGGTGACCTGTTCGGGCATGACCGGCTCGGCTCCGACGAGGTGGTCTTCGCCGACCCTGTCGAGCCAGGCGGCGAGCTGCTCGCGTAGCGGCGTCGCCTCGTTCTCGACCCGGCGCTCGCGGAACGCCTCGGCGCGTTCGTGCGGGGCGCGGCGGCGCATGTGGACGGTGATCGCTCGGGTGGTGATGGTGGCGGGCATGGCGCCGGCGATCCCGGCCAGCGCGACCGGGGCGAACACCGGGAATCGCTCGACTTTCATCCGGGAGGCGTCGCCGACGCAGCGGGACACGGTGGCCGAGCGCTTGTATCCGGAGTTGAGCAGCCCGCGCAGGTCCTCGTTGTTCCCGCCGCCCTTGGGCGAGAACACGGCGTCGATCTCGTCGAACAGCAGCGTGACCGGGCCGTCGCAGAGCATCCGGAAGATGGCTGCGGTGGTGATCGAGATGGTCATCTCGGGCTTGCGGACGAGGTACTGCGCCACTTCCAGGACGCGGGTCTTGCCGGAGCCGGGCTCGGCGCTGTCGAGGATGAGGCGCGGGGTTGTGTAGAAGTGCTGGACGGCGTGGGTGTGGGCGTACCAGAGCGCCAGCATCGGGGCGGTGTGCCGGTCGGGGAACACCGAGAACCGGGAGACGAACGCGGCGACCTGGTCGAGCAGCTCGGCCGGCGCGATGGCGGGCAGGTCCGGGACGGCGCGCAGGCCGGCGGGTGTGGTGCTCATGCCGACCGCCGCCCCTCGCTCTGGGAGCGAGTGCTCAACAGGGTGGGCAATTGGCGGGGCCGGCGGGCGCCGTAGCCGAGTCCGGACGCGATCGTGGCAGCGATGTCGGCGGCGGTGCAGTCGCACGGACCGTCGACGATGTGCCCGGCCGCAGCGGTCAGGTCCGCGGCGGCCTGGTCGTGGTCGAGCGCCCCAGCGCCGACGAGCTGTCCGAGGGCGCGGGCGGCGGTGAACACCGCGGCGTTGTGACCCCCACGCCCGGCCGCAGCGACCTGCTGCAGCTCCGCCCGAACGACTGCCGACACGTAGGCCCCGGCGTCGCGCGGCTCGGTGGCGGGCCGCTCAGACGGCGCTGAGATGGCCGTGGCGGGGCGAACGGACAGGTGCCAGACCAACCACCCCGGCAGCGGGGGCGGGTCGGTGTCGTCGAGCAGTTCGTAGGAGCCGTTCGGCAGCCGGCTGCCGGGGGCGAGCACCTGCCCGCCGTGCCCGCGGCTGTCGAGCATCGGTCCGAGCGTGCGGGCGGTGTTGCCGAGCCGGGCCGTGGGGGCCCGGAAGTACAGGTGCCGGCCGCCGGACGGTGTCGCGACGGTCCAGGTGTCGGGCAGTCCGCCCCGGCCGGCGGCGAGGCCGGCGAGCACGGCGGTGCCGTCGCGGGTCTGGTCGGGGTCGGTCGGCTTGGGGGTGTCGCAGTCGATGACCAGGAGCCGGGAGGGGCCGCAGGCGATGCCGGCGTTGTGGTCGGGGTGGGCGGTGAAGTAGTCCACGATGGTCTCCGGGTGAGTGGTGGCGCGGGACTCCCACGCCGGGATGGCGGGCTGCTTGCGGCCGGGCAGGACCGGGAAGAGGTGCCAGCCGCGGGCAGCGAGATCGAGCCAGCCGGCGAGACGAGCACGGGCTGCGGGACTGCCGGAACGGTCACTCTGTGTCGACATTCGGGCTCCTGATTTCGGCATGGGTCTAGCGCCGCAGCACCCGGGTGGATGCTGCGTGGAGGGGTTTCCGGGTGTGTTTGCCCTGGTGGCGCTAGGTTGCTAGCGGGCTGATCAGATGTGGTGTGGCGTGCTAGCGGCGGGTGCTAGGTCTAGCGGGGCTCACTGCTAGTCGCACCGGCCGCCGCGCCGTTCCGTCTGACTACTCGGTGTCACCGTCGGTGCCGGTGCGGCGCCGCCGTTCTGCGGTCTCCCACGCGGTCGTGATGGCGTCGCGGTGGTAGCCGCGCCGGTTGCGCCCGTCGCCGGTCTGCGGGTCGGTCCCCCACACCTGCTTGGGCTCGACCCCGTACGGGCGCAGGGCGGCGGCGAGCGTCGCCGGGGTGGTGCCGGTGTAGGTGGTCGGCCACTGCTCGACCAGCCGGGCGGCGATGACGTCGGACCACAGCCGGTCCTCGCCCGGGGCGAACACCGCGGCCACGTCACCGAGCACCGACCGCGACGGTCCGCCGGTCTGCTCCGTTGTCTCGCCGACGGCGTGGCCGGACAGGGTGCCGGCGGCCTCCCGCAGCGCGCGGGCGCGCGCGGCGATGGTCTCCGCAGCGGGTGCGTCGATGTAGGCCGAGCGCACGATCTGCGGCTCGTCGGCGGCGCCGACGAGGTAGCCGATGCCCTTGTCTTTGGCAGTGAACGTGGTCGCCCGGATGCCGTTCTTGTAGGCGCTCGTGCCGAGCACCATGTCGTTCTCGGTCTGGCCCATCACCCGCAGGCAGAACCGGGTCCCGACGTTCGCGCTGACCCCGGTGGGCAGCGACTTCGCGTCCGGGCGCTGCGTGGCGAGGATGAGGATGATCCCCATCGCCGGTCCGCGCTTGATGATGCCGGTCGCGAGCCGGTCGGCCTCGTCCTTGAAGTCGGGGTGGGAGAACAGCTCTTGGCACTCGTCGACGGCCAGGACGATCGGGAACAGGCCCAGGTCGCGGCGCCCGGAGATCTGCGGGGTGACCTTGTTCTCTGGGCACAGCTCCCGCGGCAGCTCTCGGATGCGCTTGGCCCGGGTGTTGAGCTCGGCGTAGAGCTCGCGCAGCGACTCCATGGCCAGTTCCAGCGTGGCGTCGTCGGCGCCGGAGGCGTAGCGGTGCGCGCACCCCTCCATCGGCGACAGGTCCCCGGTGCCCTTCAACTCGAAGATCCGAAGCTGTGCGGTCGGGTCCAGGGCGCAGGCCAGCAGCAGCACCCGCAGCGCGAACGTCTTCCCCACCCGTGGCATCGCCCCGATCAGGACGTTGGAGAACATCAGCAGCAGCGACACCGACCGGCCGCGCTGGTCGGCCCCGAACGGCACCGGCTTGAACAGGTCGACCTCGCCGTGCGCGGCGAGCGGCCACGGGCGCGGGCGGGCCTGGCTCATGTCCTGGTCTCCCACCCACAGCACGAGACGGCCGGCGTGGGCGTCGTGCGCGGGCTCGGGCCACACACAGCCCAGCGGGCGGCGCAGGCCGGACGCGAGCCGGTCGCGGCGCTCGACGATGTCGGTCACCGTCACCCCGAACGGCAGGTCGACGTCCGCGCGCCAGCCCGGCCCGTCGCGGGTGATCGGCGCGGGGAACGTGATCCCGTTCGGCCCCTTCGCGAGCGCCTTGTTCATCTCGCCCAGACCGAGCGCGCCCAGGGCGCGGACGACCATCTCCGAGGTGAGCCGCGTCGGCCGGTGGGTGACCACCGACCGCCCGGTGACCGGCTTGTCGGCCGGCGACCCGACCCAGCCGAGCACCAGCACCCCGGCGACCAGCAGGACGGCGAGCAGCCACGGCGGGGCGAAGGTCCACAGCGCCACCAGGGCACCGGCGCCGCCGAGCACCGCGGCGGCGAGCAGCCGGCGCCGGACGGTGATCCGCTCGGCCCGCGCTGCGGTCAGGCGCAGGTACTGGTCCGGCTCACCGGAGCGGATGGCCTGCTCCCGCAGCGGGCGGGACTCGGCGTCGCCGGCCCACCGAGCGGCGCCGGCGACCGCGGTCACCGCGCCCCGCGGGGCGCGGGCCGTGAGGCGGGCGGCGTAGAGGGGTGCGCGGACGGTGTGGAACCCGGTGGAGTGCCACGCCCACCCGGCGGCCCAGCGGGCGGCGGCCGCGATGTCCTCCCGGCTGCGCAGCCACGGTTCCACGACCGGGCGGCGGGACACCTCACGGCGCCACGGCAGCGCCAGGTCCGTGCCTGCGGGCGGGTCCACAGCGACGTGCTGGACGTCGGTGTCGTCGACGATCTCGCCGTCGACCACCGTCGGGCGGGCCGAGCGCTCGACAGGGTCGGCCGAACGCGGGCGGAAGTTCAGCACCCGGGCGCCGGTCCCGTCGTCGTCGTGAACGGTGTCGGGCGCGGGCTCGTGAACGGCCCCGGTCGCCGGTGTCTGCTCATCGGTGTTCGGTGTGTGCGGGTGGTCGGCCATCACGCAGCCACCTCCTCGCCGGCCACCGGCCGGCGGTCGTGGGAACGAGCGGAGTCGATCGAGGCGGGCGCAGCGCGCAGGGCGGCGGCGACCTTGACGCTGGTGCCGGCCGAGCAGCCCGTCACCTGCCGGCACCACGCCGGGGTGACGTCGACCTGCTCGTCGGCGTCCCGGGCGCTGTCGAGCGCTTCGGACGCGGCCCGGACGTAGTCGGCCAGCAGCCGACGCGGCCGGGCCGCCGCCTTCCGCCTGCCACCGCCGCGCGACGCCCGTACCGGTGCCGCCGCGATTCGCGGGGCGGACTCGGCGACCGGCTCGTGAACGTCCGGCTCGGCCGAGTCGTGAACCACCGGAGTCGGCTCGGCGGTCGGGGCCGGTCCGGCGGTCACCGCGCGGTGCACGGCCTCGGTCAGGCGGTCACGCAGGACCGGGCCGGTCTCGGCGGTCGCGAACACGACCAGCGGCGGGACCGAGTGCAGCACCACCCCCGCTGCGGAGAACGGCGCGTCGCCCAGGCCCCACGAGGTCCAGGTGTTCATGACGTAGGTGGCGGCGAAGGTCAGCCACTTCGTCCGCCGTGCCCAGGTCGGCAACGCGACCTGGTAGCGGGCGGTGACCTGCTCGGCGCGCAGCACCGCGAGCAGCACCAGCGACACCATCGGGTCCAGCAGCCACGCGACCCACCACGCGGCCGACCACGTCGGAGCGCCGGCGGCGGCGAAGCTCTGGACGTTGACCATCGTGAAGGCCAGACCGAGCACGATTCCGGCCCACAGCAGCCCGTCCACCTGCGCACGCACTCGCTCGACCCGCAGCGCGATCACGTCCGGATCGGTGGTCAGCGCTCGTACCCGGGCAGCGTCGGCGGCCTGCTCGGCGAGGCGCTCCACCGCGGCGTTCATCGGACACCCCGCGACGAGACGCGGACGACGTCGTCGGGGCCGGCGAGCATCCGCGCCACGGTCACCCCGGCGATCAGCGCCGGGACGCCGAGCACGATGACCCACGCGACCGGGTCGGCCGAGAGTTTCACGACCGCTGTCAACGGCGGGTTGGGAGTAACCCCGTAACGACGGATTGGGACTGACCCCCTTGTCGGGTGTTCAGTCGTTGC
>NZ_VRMC01000127.1:0-10499 GCF_008369905.1 Pseudonocardia sp. EV170527-09 | reverse complement strand
CGGACCGCGGTCCTTGTCGCCGGTCTGGCCCGGCGACTGCTGGAGCTCGACCGGGAGATCAAAGACACCGACAAGCTCATCACCACCGTGTTCCGCACCCACCCGGACGCGGCGATCATCGAATCGCTGCCCGGACTCGGACCCATTCTGGGCGCGGAATTCCTCACCGCCACCAACGGCGGTGTCAGCAGCAGTATCGGCGCTGATGTCGGCTCCGAGCTGGGTGGCTTCGCCAGCTCGGGACGGCTGGCCTCCTACGCCGGACTCGTCCCAGTGCCCCAGGACTCCGGCCGGATCAGCGGGAACCTGCGCCGCCCACGACGCTACAACCGCCGCCTGCGGCGAGTGTTCTACATGGCCGCCCTGTCCAGCCTCAAAACCGACGGCCCGTCCCGGACCTTCTACCAGCGCAAACGCAGCGAAAAAATGATCCACACCCAAGCCCTGCTCGCCCTGGCCAGACGCCTGGTCGACGTCCTCTGGGCCCTGCTCCGTGACCAGAGGATGTTCACCATCACCATCACCACACCACAACCCGCTACCGCGGCTTGACACGATCATTCGGATTCCTTCCCAGTGTCGGCCCTGGTTTCGGCCCGGGTGTCGGTGTCGTCGCTGGTCCGGTGCGCCGGTGGCCGGGCGTCACGGCCGAGCGCGTCTAGGATGCCGCGGACGTCCCGCGCGGCGGCGGCGGGCCCCTCGACCGCGCACACCCCCGCGGTGTTCAGGACGACTTCGTCCACCCCGGCACGGGCGAGGGTCTCGAGTCCGAGCACGACGTCAGCTGGGGAGCCGGTGAGGAACGTGCCCGAGTCGACGAGGGCCCGGGCTCCGACGGCCGGCGACGTCGGGTGCAGCGTGAGGCCGGCCCGTCGGAGCATCCCGGCGTAGTTGTCCTGCGCGAGGTGCCGGTTCGTGGCGAGCCACGCCAGCCGGTACGGGTCGCGACCGGGGCCGTCGAGCGCGACGTGCACGACGGTCGCGACCCGCGGCGCCGGCCGCCCGCCGTCGGTCGCGCCGCGGTGCAGCGCTGGCGTCAGCACGTCGCGCACGTACGACGACGGGGTCATCCAGGTGATCGCGACGTCGGCCAGCACCCCGGCGAGGTGCGCCGAACGCGGGCCGAGCACACCGACGCCGAGTGCCACCAGCGGGTGCTCCCTGGGCGGGAGCCCGCCGTGCAGGGAGAAGTACTCCCCGTCGTGCGCAGCGGTCCGGCCCTCGACCAGGGCCCGCAGAACGGTCAGGTAATCCCGCATCGCACCCAGGGGGCTGGCGTAGCCGGTGCCATTCAGCGCCCGGACCAGGTCCTCGGTACCCGGACCGACGCCCAGCACCGTGTCGTGCCCAGTCAGTGCGGCCAGGGTCCGTGCCCGGACCGCTGCGTCCGCCGGGTGCCGGGTCAGGGCCAGCTCGACCGCGCTGCCAACCGGGATCCGGTAACCGCTCCCGGTCAGATGGGCGACGCCGAACGCGGCGTCCCAGTCGAGGGTCTGCCCGAACCACAGCCGCCGGGCCCCGGTGTCGCGCACGACGGCCGCGAACGGGACCAGGTCCGGCGGGTGCGCAGTGGTGAAGGGGATGATCACCGACACGTCCGGCGTGACCGCCGCGGGTCGCGCCGGGGTCGGCCCCGCCGTCACGCCGTCCCCGGGCCGGCCGTGGACTCGGGCAGGTAGCCGGCGGCCTGCAGCCGGAAGAGGTACGCGTACTGGCCCTCCCGACGCAGCAGCTCCGCGTGGGTGCCCTCCTCGATCAACCGGCCGTCCTCGATCACGAGGATCTTGTCGGCGATCCGCACGGTGGAGAACCGGTGGGCGATGAGCAGACAGGTCGCCGAGCCGGCGATATCGCGCAGCCGGGCGAAGATCTCGGCCTCGGCCTCCGCGTCGATCGAGGACGTCGGCTCGTCGAGCACCACGACCGGCGCCGAGCGCATGAACGCCCTGGCCAGCGCTACCTTCTGCCACTGTCCGCCGGAGAGCTGGTTGCCGTCCTCGAAATGGCGTCCCAGCAGCGCATCGTACCCGCCGTCGAGACCCTCCACGACCGGGGCCGCCCCGCTGGCGCGCGCCGCCGCGCGGATCCGCGCGTCGTCCCCCAGGGCCTCGACGCTGCCGAACCCGATGTTGTCCCGGACGCTCATCTCGTACTGGATGTAGTCCTGGAAGATCACACCCATCTTCCGGCGCAGGTCGTCAAGGTCGAACTCCTGGATTGGGACGCCGTCGATCAGGATCTGTCCGGACGTCGGCTCGTACAACCGGGTCAGCAGCTTCACCAGCGTCGTCTTGCCGGCGCCGTTCTGGCCCACCAGCGCGACACACGTCCCCGCCGGGATCACGAAGCTGACCCGGTCCAGGACGCGCTTGTCGGTCCCGGGGTAGACGAACGTGACGTCCCGGAACTCGATCCCCGCCTCCAGCGGCGCGGGGACCGACCGCTCGCCGGAGGGGATGCGCTTCTCCGGCATGTCGAACAGCTCGAACAGGTTGTTCACGAACAACGTGTTCTGGAACAGCATCGCGACGCCGAGCAGCATGGTGTGGGCCGAGGTCTGCACCACGGCGACGGCCTGCAGGTACCCGGCCAGCTCGCCGATCCGCCCGGTCCCGGCCGTCACGAACATAGCGAGCACAATCGCCCCGGACGCCGTCAGCACGCTGATCAGCCCGAAGCCCCCCAGCGACAGCGACTGCCGTCGGTTGACGCCACGGTCGACCTCGAGAAACGTCCGCACCATGGCCCGGTAGCGCTCGACGAAGTACGGGCCGAGCCCGAACAGCCGCACCTCTTTGAAGGACCGGTCCGTCGTGGTTAGGAACTGGAAGTACAGCATCCGCCGCCGGTCGGCCGCGCGACCGTACTCGATCTCGAACATTGTGCGCCCGTAGCGCATCTGTGCGATCGCCGACGGGATCGGTGACAGCAGCACCAGGATCGCGATCCACGGGCTCCAGGAGAACAGCACCGCAGCCACCGACAGGATCGTGACCAGCTCGCGGACGAACTCGAGCGTGTCGGCGAAGAGCTGGTGCACTCGGGAGCCGCTGCTCTCCTGGAACGCCCGCTGCAGGCGGTCGTAGGACTCGGCGTCCTCGTAGTCCTGCATGTCCATCCGCGTTCCCTTGCGCATGACGAGCTCGCCGATGGCGGTCGTCAGCTCCAGCCGCAGCACCGCGTCGAGGTACTGCTGCCACGTGCCACCGAGGTGGGACACGATCGACACGCCGATCATCGCCAGACCGATGGCCAGGATCCGGTCGAACGCCGCGTCCACGCCGCCTGCGGCGATGGACCCGGCCACGGTCTGCACGGCGGTCGCGGTCAGCGCCAGCTGAAGCGCGGGCACTAGCGACACGGACAGCGTCGCGACGGCGAGCCCGACCACCTTCCACGGGCTCAGCCGCCACAACAGCAGCCCGATCCGTCCCCAGTACCGGAATGCGCGCACACCCGTCCCGCCGCCGGGCCGCTCGCCGCTCATCGCGCCACCCCCGCCGGCTCGGCGAGGGCCGCTGGGCCGGGGTCCTGCGGGCCGGGACGTCCGCAGATCGACCGCAGCGCCAGCCGTCGCAGGCCATAGCACCGGGACTCCCGGTGCAGGTCGACCTTCATCAGGCGGTTGACGTGCATGTGGGCCAGGCTGCCCAGCACGGTCGACGTGGTGCCCCAGAGCTCGTCGTCGGCCTCGGCCGCCCGGACTGCCCGTGCGACGTCGGCGACGGCCCAGGCCTGTGCGTCGAGCACTGGCCGGAGCAGGTCGTGGTGTTCGCGGCCACGGCCGTGCGGGTGCCGGTCCCACGGGACGAGCAGCTCGCACAGGTAGTTCCGTTCGGCACGGAACCGGGCGCGCACGGTGTCTGAGGTGTCGCCCGCCGGCGCCAGGTCGAGCCGGGCCGCCGGGCTGAGTCCCCACTGCGCGTACAGGGCGTCCACCGCCGCGACGGCGACGAGCTCGGGGTCCAGATCGCCCCTCGCGGCCGTGAGCATACGGACGAGCTCGCAGGAGACCTCGCTGTTTGCCTGGAACAGGCGCTCGACGGCATCGAACGTGCGCGGGCCGCCGTAGCGTTCGACCTCAGGGGCGTAGCCGGCCAGAGCGACGTCAAACGCGTGCCCGCTGTCGACCAGCGAGGCGGCCCAGCCGCTGAGCCGCGCGAGCAGCTCCGGCGGGGTGACGCCGCGCCGCCCGCGCACGCGCACGCGCAGATGCGGCTCCGGGTCGGCGTAGCGGACGTAGAACCACCGGTCGACGGCTTCGTCCGTCCGGAATTCGGCCGCCAGCTCGGCGAGCGGGCCCTCGACGATCTCGTCGTGGCGTGACAGCGGCGAGTAAATCTTGAGGAACGTCCACTCGCCACCCGGCAGGTACCGGCGCCGCGCCCCGGCACGCTCCCCGACCGCCGTACCCACGGCCGGCGGGGCGCTGCGGGCGCCGTGCGCCGGGTCGCGCAACACGACGGAGGTGACGAGCTCGCTGACGTAGGTCCCGCCGTGCTCGTCGGTCAGCCAGTTCCCATCCGGCGCGGGAAGCACCTCGTGCACCGTGACGCGGCCGTGCCCCCGGCCGAGTTCCTGCTCCAGCTCGTCGCGGTAGCTGGGGTGGTCGAGGTCGAGCAGCAACCGGTTGTCGTCGTCGACCAGGTAGACGAAGCGGGGCACGTCCCGGCGGGCGCGCCATCCCGCAACCGCGGATGCGAAGTCGGGGGTGCCACCCACGTCGAGCTCGTCGGCGGCCACCGTCCACTGTGCCGGGTGCAGTACGACGTCCCCGCGGGTGACGCGTGGCAGGAACGGCATCGAGGCGAGCCCGAGCCATTGCCACCCGCTGGGCGCGACGTACCCGTCGGCCGACGCCTCCAGCAGGAACCGTGCGACGTTCGGCGCGTACTGCGGGCTCAGCATGTGGCTCTGCGTGACGACCACCTCGCGTCCCAACCGTCGCGAGAATAGGAAGAAGCGGTCCTCCGTGGACCCCACCATCAGGTCGTCCAGGGTCAGGACGTGATCGGCCGGCACCGACGGTGTCGTGTTGATGACGACCTCGTGGTCGAGCAACCGGGGCCGCAGCGACACGTTCGTCGCCCGGCTCATCGACGGCAGGTAGCTGAGTTCGGCGTGCACCGCGCCACCGAGGGCCTCCTCGGTCCGCCGCGCGTACCCGCGCAGCCAGTCCACCCCCTTCTCGCCAAGCAGGTCGAAGAACCGACCGCAGGCACGGCCGCCGTGCGCGAGGACCTCCTCGCGCAGAACCACCCGCCACCGGCTCCGGTCGAGGTCCGCGCCGGGCGACGCGACGTGCAGCTGGCCGAAGACGTCCAGCGCGGGGGTCGGGGGCATGTCGCCCCGGTCCTGCGACGATCCAGCGGTGAGTCGCTCGAGCCAGGCGTCGGTGAGCTCGACCTCGAACGCCCCGGTGCACCAGGCCTCCGCGGCGAAGCCGGTCAGCAGCCGGGTCAGGTCCGACGGGTCCGGTGGCGGTCCGGACTCGAACGGGCAGTCCCGCGACGGCTCGGTGTAGGTCGGCGGTGCGCCGAGACCATCCTCGCCCAGCACCTCAAGCACGGGCACCAGCGCGTTCTGCCCGTACCGGTCGAGGAACGCGTGCCGGTACCGGATGAGATGGTGGTGGTGCCCGGGAACCGCCCCGCTCAGTCGCATCAGCACGCCTGCCGCGTCCGCCATGGCGCGACCCACTGCAGCAGTGATCGTCGGGTCCAGCAGCTGCGCCGCGGAGTCGAGCTGGTAGGTGGTGCCTGTGTGGCCGGGGACGAGCTCGCGTTGCGCGGCCACCAGCCGGTCGAGCACGTCGACCGGCCCGTCACCGGCGGCGAGGTCCATCACCGTCTCCAGCGCCTCGACAACCGCCTCGGCACCGGCCACACCGGCCAGCGACTTGGCCACGTGCCGCTCCGGGAACGGCGCCGTCATCGGCGGCCGCAGATCGCTGACCAGGAAGTTCAAGTCCCACATCTGGTCGAGGAGGCCCGTGACGACCTCCCGGGCAACGTCCGGGAAGCAGGAGTGCAGGTCATCGGCCAGCTGCCCGTACGGCACCGGAGTCCCCGCCGACCGCAGCACGGCCTCGACCGCGGGTGTCGCACGGATCCGCACCGACCTGTTGTCCCGGTCGCCGTACACGTCGGCGTAGGGCAGCACGACGCGACCACTGGTGACGTAGGCGCTGGAGTTGCGGGTGACCCGCAGGTGCGGCCGCAGGTCCGTGTCCGACTCCAGTGTCTTGATCAGGGCGAGCAGCCACCCCATGTCGGCGCGCACCCGACCGTGCCCGAGCGCCTGCCCAGCCAGCCGTGCAGTCGTCGACTCGCCGAACTCGCCGAGAGCCACCCCAGAGAAGCAGCCGAACGGCGTCGGGCGGGTCGCCATCCGGGTCAGATACCGCAGCAGGCGGGAGTAGGCCCGCCGGGTCTTCTTCGCAGTCGCGTCCGGGTCGTCGTCGAGCCGGGTCAGTGCCGCGACCAGGTCAGCGCTGGCCACGGCCAGCGCCCGGTGGACGTCCGGCCTGCGGGCCAGCGCCCGCAGCCGCTCCCGTGTCCGGCTGCGGCGGTCGGCGTCGTCCACGGCCGTGTCGGCGGTGTCGGCCCCCGTGATCGAGGCGATCGTCTCCACCGGCAGGGCCGGCGTGCGGAGCAGGAAGAACCCGACGGGATCGTAGACCCGCTCGTCGTTGGGCATCGGACGTCACCTCGTCAGGAAGGCGCTCAGCCAGGCCGGTCGGTCCTGATCGATCGCGGCGTACAGGGTCAGGGCAACGCCGGTCGCCCCGGTGAGGAGCGCCGGGCTGTCCACGAGCACTCCCGGCTGCTCCTCGTCACGGAAGACCAGCGGGTGTCGCGGGTCAGCGGCGTCCAGGACGTCTACAAGTAGCAAGGACACGTGGTCCGCGGCGAGCGGGCTGGCGCCGGTCGCCGCGAACTCCAGGCAGATGGCCAGGAGGCCGGCACGGCCATGGCACAACGTCGGCGTGGGCGACGGCGTGACCACGGCCCGCCGGAGCACGGCCTCGAACGCTTCCACCGCGAGCCAGCGCAGCTCGGCGTCCCCAGTCGAGTCCGCCACCGACAGCAGGGCCGCCGCCACACCGGCGGTGCCGTAGCACCAGGCCAGCTGGTCCGTCGCGGTGTCCGGCGGGATCTCGTCCCCGTCCTCGGAGACTGCGACGACCGACGGCCAGAGCAGCCCGTGCTCGTCGGCGTGCGCGGCACCGACGATCCAGGAGGTCATCCGGCGCAGCGCCGCGGTGTCCCCCGGCACGCGGTAACCGGCTCGACCGGCGGCGGCCAGTGCGGCTGCCGCTCCCGGGACACCGTGCGCAGCACCCAGGTTCAGATAGCCACCGGCGGGCGGGCCCATCTGCTCGTGCGGCGAATAGCGAGCGGGCGCGATCATCCAGCGGTGCGGGACCGACGGGTCGTCCGGCGACCCGCCCAGCCAGGCGAGGTAGCCGACCAACCGGTCGATCGCGGCCAGCACCGCCGGGCTCGGCCGGTCCACCGACAGGAGGTGGACAACGACGCCCGCCGCACCGGAGACGAGATCGTGGTCAGCGTCCGAGACACCGCACTCAACGTGCGGCAGGTGCATCGCGAGCACCTGTTCCGCCAGCGACTCGTGCAACCGCTCGAGGCTGGGTCCGAAACGCGGCTCCACCCGGGCGCAGTCGGCGACGCAGAGCGCGAGGCCCGCTACACCGCCGAACGTGCCGGGATCGCTCATCGGCGCGATGCGCGTGCCGGCGACCGCCTCGCGAATGAAGTCGAACGCCACACTCTCGGCCCGATCGCGCTCCCCTCCGCCGGCGGCCCGGGCCGCCGCCAAGTGCAGCAGGCTCACCCCGGCGTGGCCGTGCGCGAACCCGGGGTACTGCCAGCCCATCGGGTGCTCGGCCTGGTCGGCCGAGCGGACCGCGAGTTCCAGGACCTGCTGCGAGGTACTCATCCGCAGCGCCACCTCGTCGGCGACCTCGCGGGCCCGCCGCGCGAGGTCGGCGGGAACGGCTCCCGCCCACGTCGTCACGGTCGGATCGCTGGCCGCCACCGGTCGAACGGCCTCAAATCGATCTCGATCTGCTTGTAACGACACGGTCTCCCCCGGACGCGTCGACGTCGTCAGCACCTGAACTGTGGGTGGGTACTGCCATGATCATCACCCATGGCAGTACCCACCCACATTCGGCCTCGCCCACCGCAATTACTAGCGGCAGAACGCGGTGCAGGTGTTCAGCGTGCACTTGCAGCTGAACTTCGAGCAGATCGGCGTCTTCGTGACCAGCGTGGTCGCCGAGGCCCGCGCCGCGGGGGCGGAGGACGACGTCGGCGTGGTGACGCGGGCATCAAGGTTGAACGGATCCATTGACACACCTTTCCCCTGGCCACCGCGATCTGTCGCAAGGCCCCCATCAGGACGCGCACGGATCCGCCGGCGAGCTATTCCCCGGCGCCGATCGACCAACACTTCGATCCGCCCACGAATCGATCGACGAGATCCTGTACGAATACGACTCTGGAGCATTCCGCGCGGCGGTTCTACTGTCGCTCGCGACAGGAATCGGGCCCGGCTACGACAGAGCCACCGGGAGGTCCGCAGGAGCAGACAGGCTGTGGTGCACATAGGACACAAGGCAGGCGCGTAGCCGGGAATCGAGGCGCAGCTTGCGCATGATCTCGCCAAGATGAGCGCGCACCGTGCGTTCGGTGATGAACAGCTCGTCGGCGATCTCCTGGTTCGAGCTGCCCTCGGCGAGCCAGGAGAACACTTCGCGTTCTCGTTCCGTGAGCGTGTCGACCAGCGACAGCGAGCTGATCCATGACGGATGGGCACACGTTCCTACTGAAGTCACCGCGGACCTTTCTCGGTAGTGAGTTGATCATGTTGCGCGGCCGTGCTCGATGTGGAGCAGTACGAGCGCGGCTGCGATGATCGCGCCAATCCGCCAGGGACACAGGGTGACCCGGCGCAGGGCGCGGGAGGTTGATTTTGAGCAGCGAGTTCCCACGTTCAGCCAGGGCTCGGGTGACTGAGTGCAGCGCGTTACAGGCGCGTTGGTCGACTGGTAGCCCGCCACCGGCGGGTGTCTTAGAACGTGTTTGAGAATCCTTTGCAACACCTTGATTGCGCTTCGTAGGCTCTACTTCCGTAGGGTGCCCCTACCGTGCTGATCAGCGAAAACCTGATTCCCAGGTGTTCCGGTCGCGGCTTCCGAGGGGGACCTGCCCTGTTGTGCGCTGTGTCGGCGCCTTGCTTACAGCTCATCATCGACCCTTGTGGCCTCCCGCCGGGTCCGCCTCCACGATTCCCTCCAAGCTCCGCCGAAGCACGCTGGTTGCGCAAGTTTTGTAACCTATCTTACTCATCATCAGTCGGAGTTGTACGATTAAGTAGCCCTATGTCCAGGTCGAAAGTAGCCTCGATGACCGTGGGTTGCCGAGCAAGAGCCCTCTGTGATTTGCACGTGAAATGTGGGTGATGGACACCGGTCAATGTTCTGCCGCCGACGGGGCCGCCGTCGGCTCATCCGCACCATGAGAGGATTGGCGTTATGTCTGAATTTGACCTGGATGTCCGGGCTGACGGACCACCGGCGGCAGCTACCTCCCGGATCACGAGCAAGTCGCTCTGCACCCCGGGCTGCATCACCGGCCCGCTGCACTGCAGCTGCTCGCGCTCCACAGCGTTGGTGGGATCGAGCTCGCGGATCGGGAACGGCGACTCCGGCACACCGTCCCGGCTGGCCTCGGTCACACCCGCTGCAGCCGCTGTCGTGGGCGTCGTCGTAGGCGTCGCGAGGGCCGTGTTCTGCCGGACATCGATGCTGCGGCGCAGGACGGCCTTCAGATAACCGGCGGGGACATCAGCGTTGCGGATCCGTTCTTCCGGTAGATGCGCAAGTACTGCCGCGACCCGAACGCCCTGGACCCGCCAGGTCAGCACCTGCTTAGCCAGCCCTGGCCAGGCGACACAGCTGATAACCGCGTCCGCGGTCTCCGGCGCGAGAGAGCGCCGCAGCATCTGCTCAGCTACCTCGTAGTCGAGGCCGCTCCTCCGCCTCAGACGGTCTCCGCCTCAGACGGTCTGAGCTTGGCCCCCTGCGCCGGACACTGACGGTGTGGGGTCAGTGATCTTGGTGTGGCGGGGTGTGGGCTGTTTCGTAGTCGGCTGGGCTGAGCATCCCGATGCTGGAGTGGCGCCTGATCGGGTTGTACCAGCACTCTATCCACTCGAATATCGCATTGGCAAGATCGGCGCGGCTTTTCCAGGATCTGGAGTCGAGTAGTTCCAGCTGCATCGTCCCCCAGAAGGACTCGACCATCGAGTTGTCGTAACAATCGCCGACCGACCCCATGGAACCGACTAGTCCCGCCTCGATCAGTCGGCGCCCGAACGCCCAGGACGTGAATTGCCTGGGTTCAACCGATCGTTGCAACACCGGGTTGTCAGGCTGAGCGTAGCTGCTCTTCGAACACTTCGGCGGGGGT